>NZ_JABERS010000070.1:0-13792 GCF_013168745.1 Aeromonas sp. TW 6
AAGCAGACCCAGCAAGCCCAGGTGACCGGCGACAGCGCCCTGGCCGCCCGCATGGATCAACTGCAAGCCACCCTGGAAGGGGATGACCAGACGCTCAACGCCGCCATCCTGGAAACCCAGCGCACCCTGGCGCAGGGGGATCAGGCGCTGGCCGAGCAACTGACCCAGTTGCAGGCCAAGGTGGAGACGGGTGACAAGGCGCTCGATGCGGCCATCAAGCAGACCCAGCAAGCCCAGGTGACCGGCGACAGCGCCCTGGCCGCCCGCATGGATCAACTGCAAGCCACCCTGGAAGGGGATGACCAGACGCTCAACGCCGCCATCCTGGAAACCCAGCGCACCCAGGCGCAGGGGGATCAGGCGCTGGCCGAGCAGCTGACTCAACTCGCCGCCAAGGTGACCAGTGGTGACACCACCCTGGGGTCGGCCATTCAGCAGGCCCAGCAGGCTCAGGTGGATGGGGACAAAGCCAACGCCGACGCCATCACCAAGGTTCAAGCCAGCCTCAACCAAACCACGGCAGCCGTAGAAACGGCAGCCAAGGCGGTGGCTGACCTGAAAGGCAACGTGGAGGCGGGTTGGTACACCAAGGCCCAAATCGCGGGGGAAGGGGCTGGCTTTGGCCTGTCGGTCAAGCTGAATGAAGATGGCACCGTGCTGAGCACCTTCGTGATCGATGCGGATGTGTTCGCCGTGATGTCGAGGGCGGGCGGTGCGACGACAAAGCGCCACCCGTTCGTCATCAAAAACGGCACCGTCTACATGAACCACGCCATGATGGACACGGCCGAGATCGGCAACGTGATCGCCAAGTACATCAATGTGCAGCACCTGAAAGGCTCCCTCATCGAGGGTGGCTCTTTCCGTGGGGGGGATCTCTGGCTGGGGGAAAACGCCACCGGCCAGTTCGGAGCCTATGGTAAGAAGTGGAATGCAGGGATCGATTCCATGGGGCGCATCTACGGCAGTGATGTCTATTTTTCCAATGGGACGTTCCAGGGCAATGTGCTGGCCAACTCCGGCACGATGAACAACGTCACCATTCGTGAGAACTGCTTGATACTGGGGAAACTTAGAGCTGAGCAAGTGGAGGGAGGCTTTTATGTAAAACGGATATACGGCGGCACATCTCTACCTGACAACACCGATTCATCGTGGCGCACGGCGGCCACTATTCGCGTCAGCAATGGGATGGGGGTAAGCCGTGTCATCGAAATATCGGCGTCAGCTGGTCACTATGAGGTGTTGTGCAAAGTGGAGAGCTCAGGCAGCTCATTGCTCACCAGGACGGCCACTGGGCACTATGAGGTGAGGATAATAAGGGATGGGGCCACCGTTGAGCATATTGCGCCGTTTTCCATTTCTGTATCGGCCACATCTAATCCCAGCTCAGGCCCACGTGAAGAGCGAGCTAGAGGCGGTATTGGAGTATCAAAAACCGCGCTTGTACCTGGCGATGGTAATCCGCACACCTACGCAGTCCAGTTCAGATTTGTCAGGATGGGTGGTGATGGTGCCAGCGGCAGTTATGCCATTGCTGGGTGTGATGGCAACGACATGACGACTGCGCAACTTTATATATCAAGCCCCGATCTCTCTTAACCATAACAACCCGGCCATGTGCCGGGTTTTCTTTTCAAGGAACTTTGCAATGGCAGGACTTTGGCAACGCACCGGCAACGTGACGGTGACGAACGGCAGCAAGACCGTCACCGGTTTTGGCACCAAGTGGAAAACCGGCGTACTCCCTATCCAGAAGGGCCACACCTTCTATGGCCCAGACAATGCCGCCTATGAAGTGGATACGGTGGTCAGCGATGAAAGCATCCTGCTGGTTGATGCCTATCGCGGCGGCACTCTGGCTAACCAGGCGTACCGGATCGACATCACCCGAACCTCGACCATCAGCCAGTTTGCCGCCGACCTGGCCTCCCTGGTCGGCAAGTACCGCACCTGGTTTGACGGCATGATGACCTGGCTGACCGGCTCGGGGGATGTGTCCATTCTCAACCCGGACACCGGCGCCAACACCACCATCCCCAGCTGGAAGAAAGTCGCCAGCGAAGGCGAAGGGCAGGCGGCTCGGGCAAAGGAAGAGGCTGATAAAGCGGCAGTCTCGGCGGTGGCTGCAGCAAGTGCTGTGCTGGCGGCGCGTTTGCCGACCCCGGATGTGTCAATCCCATTCACGACTGACGGTCAACTGCTGCATGGCAAAGGGGCGCCGGTGCTGGTCGGCACGACTCCCGTTGCCCAGCTGGTCAGTTACGAGCGGCTGGGGTCGCAGACAATGCTCGACAAATCAGGGCGGTTGGTGACGGTGCCAGCCGGTGAGATGGCCATCGAGCAGCAGGGGTTGGCCATTTTCGATCAGTCGGTGAATCTGGCGGCCCCGAGTATTAGCTGGGGAGGAACTAGCGGCGCATTAAACTGGGCTCACGGGGCAAAAACTCCGGCAGGATGGATTACGCTGACTGGCTCCGGTGACCCAGCTATTAGTAATGGTTCATATAAAGATTTCATTGCACCAACCACCGGTGCCCACACATTCAGCTTGGATATATTAAAGACGGCAGGGCTGAATTGCCGGATCCGGGTTTATGATAGTCCCGCGCCAGACCGCGACATCACCATCACAGAAACTACTGTGAGCGGCACAGGCAGTGAGGCGGTTTCGGATGCCGGTGAATACTGGCGTGTTGAGTTAACGGTGACATTAGTAAATTCAGCGCGCCCGTTCAGAATTTACCCTTTCGGTAGTGTAGTCGGTGCCTCAGGTTCGATGACCTACCGCCGTGTGCAACTGGAGGCCAAGGCGTTTGCCACGCCCTACATCGAGAACGCAACGAGTGCGCAAACTGTCCGCCCGGCGACAACTCGCTGTGATATTCCGTGGCCTGGCAACATGCAGGGGATTGATGCTAGCCAAACTCTTACCATCGCGATGGAATTTGACACAGCAGGGGCGCCTGTTGGATCGCATAGTATTGCAGGCAGCGGTGGCAGCGGCATTGGCAGCTTTATAACTAGGATTGGGGCTCCATCCACGTTCCAGGCGATCCGGGCTGCAGCTGGCGTGACACAAGCATTCTCTGTAACACCTCGCCGCAGATATAAGGTTTGCTATCGCATCAACAAGAATGTGTGCGACCTTTTCATTGATGGGGTAAAAGTTGGTCAGTCCGTTACAGCGATACCGTCTGCATCCGGTATGCCGGATGTGCTGAGGCTTGGCTACATCACAACCCCAGACCGCTGCCTCAATGGCCATCTGCGCAACATCAATATCTGGAACTCATCACTCACAGACATTCAGTGTCAGGCGGCCTCGTCATGACCCGCCATTACTGCACCGGGCTGGGCCCCGTCTCACCCGACACCAATAGTTGCTGCAAGCAGCATGACCACGACTATGGCCCCAAGGGCACGGTATCCCGTACTGAGGCCGACCGGCGTTTGCGCCAGTGCATGATTGCCCAGAGCAAGCCGCTGCTTGCCTGGTTGTTCTGGGCCGCCTGCCGCGCAGGCGGCTGGTATTTCTGGAAGGACAAGACCCATGATTGATCTCTACCTCAAGGCCGGCAGCAAGTCAGCCATGACGCTGGCCCTAAAGACGGCTGGCTTTATCCAGGATCCCGACAGCGGGGCGCTCTATCACCCTGACGCCGCGCTCGATGTGATCGGCACCATCTACCAGCCCACCGGCGAAACCTCCCTGGTCGATGGCCAGGAGGTGCCCGTCACCGCCCCGGTGTCTGGCTACCATGTCAACGTGCGCACCACCTCTGACGAGCTGGCTACGGCCCTGGATGCCCAGCGAACCTACCCGGTGACGCCCGTGCGAGTGTGGGCCTGATTTGAACCCGCCCCGGCCATGCGCCGGGGCACAAATGTTGGGTGTATGTCAGCTTAGCGGTCAAAGGTGTACATCATCTGAAACGGTACAAAACGTGGTACAGAATAAAAATTAAAGTCACTTATTCATTTAAATTCATAGCCTTGTGACATGGGCTCGTAATCGTGGAAATAGAAGGTAGGCTTTGTCTGCTGGCTCATTTCGTGGTTCTAAATTGTGTTTATATGCTTGAAAAACAAGTCGTTATACGGAGTGTCATCTCAGATTGTCTCACTTTGTCCGATCTTGATTCAGTCCGTTTCAGACCAGTTTGGTACGTATCTGTGTACACGTCAGGGCGCGTTAATGTGTCAGTGAAAAATCAGATGACCAATAACAGGAGAGTCATATGCCACTTACTGATGCGAAGCTACGGGCACTCTATGGTAAGCCCTACTTTGGCAAGACTGAATTGTCAGATCGTGATGGATTGTCAGCTCGGGTCACTGAGCGAGGCACCATCTCATGGCAGTATCGCTATCGCTGGCAAGGAAAAGCGGCGAGACTCAAAATTGGACGCTATCCCGACCTTAAACTCGCTGATGCCAGGGCGTTGATCCCTGCTATCCGTGGTGCACTCGAGCGTAATGAACATCCCAGAGTTTTCTGGGATAAGCTCCACCAGAAGCATGATGTCACACTTAAACAGTGCTGCGAGCATTTTCGAGAACACCATCTGCCCAAGCTGCGGCCCCGTACGGTCGCGCTCTATGAGCATACCATGCAGCGCTATTTCGAACCTCTGTTTATTGGTATCCCGGTTGAACAGATCCCGTTTTCCAGCTGGCTGGAGTGGTTTGATAAAATTGGCAAGAAACAGCCCAAAAATGCCGGTCATTTATTACGCAGACTGAAGTCCATTCTTAGTTTTTGTATTCGGCGTAATCTTATTGGCGGCTCACCGGTATTGAATTTACGTACCGAGGATGTGGGCTCTCAACCAGAGAGGGGGACTCGTGTGCTGACCATGCGTGAACTCGCTCAGATTTGGATTGCATTCGAACAGAGTAGGGCCAGTCGCGGATTAAAATTGGCGGCCAAACTGGTGATCCTGTTGGGCTGTCGCAGCGGCGAGGCATTGGGTGCGCAGTGGAGTGAGTTTAATCTGGAGGAGCAAATTTGGACGGTTCCCGCTGCTCGCGCCAAAAGTGGATCACCAATACGTCGGCCTATTCCTACCCGGGTGATGATGTTGCTGCAAGAAGCGGCGGCGAAATCTCGGCTAAAGGGCGGCCCTGTATGTCGCTCGCCGGTGAATCCAAAGCAGTCATTAAGTAGTGCGTCTCTTATCCAGCTTGCAGAGCGGGTGAGAGAGAAACTGGATCTTCCGTATTGGCGTATGCACGATATGCGTCGGACGCTGAGTACGCGTTTATCGGAGGAGCGCATCATGCCACAGGTAACCGAGAAAATGCTTGGTCACAGGATGGCCGGTGTCATGGCCATCTACAATCTTCATGATTGGACCAATGAGCAACGTGAGGCATATGAGTTATGGGATAAAAAATTAATGGAGGCTGTGAAATCCTTTCAGGAAATGTAAATATAATGGAGTCATAAAAAAGCGGTGTAATTCATCATCTAAGATGAGCGATTTTCCCTTGATATCCAACTGCTGACCTCTTCGGTAGAATAAAAACCTTTATTGTGTGGCGGTGGGAATTTGTGTTCTTTAATCCATCTATACAGTGTCGATCTGGATATGCCAAGCTTTTTCAAAAGCGCTTTGGTTTTTATGAGTGCCGGTTCATTGTTGTTCATATAGCCTCCTGTTTTTTAGGAGGTTAAAACATCATCTGCGCATGTGTCAATTTGCCCTATATTTAGGCGACTTGCTTTTATGATATATAAAAGCAAGTCGCCATGCTCATACTATAAAAATGAACTTTAAAACTGTTTCCGTATATTATAAAAGCAATGAAAATGGTCGTGTATCAATATGGCTCATGGTCATGACATGTAAATTTCAATGGCGGCAGTGCTCGTTCTGTCTCCTTGATTGCCTTTAGGGTAGGGTTTTGCTTCAGAGTTGAATCCACCGCAGCCTAACATGCCCCCCACCGGCTTTATTCAATTGGCCCTCTCTCAAGTCACTGAGTCAGCGAACACAATTTGTATCATCTGGGGCGTTCCGTGATGGCTTAGCCAGAAAATCATTAATAGCCATAATACCCAATTCCATTTTTCTTCGTGCGGAGACATTCGCTGAGTGAACACGAATTTGGGGTGGGATGAAGTGATTGGTCATTACCTCTTTTTCTATCCAAAGAATAACGTCGTAGCCTGTTCCTCTATTATCATCACCTAGGTCATGATCGAGGCTCATTTCTGTCACTGCTCCTGTTTTTAGCCATGCAATCGCTTCGTCTGGCCAGAATACGCGAACGCACCCTGCCGGTGTTTCTCTCTCATCGTCCAGAAACAATTTCATGTTGCCTCCTCTTGGTCACTACAGGCTCATCAGTCATGACATATTTTCTGCAATAGGCGAACAACACCGCGATTAGCCCCATCAACAATCTGCTCACCGGGAAACGGCAGTCGGGATGACAACCCGGGGTCGGGGTCGATGTAATAGACAGATGCGCCTGGGTTGATGTTTTGCAGCAAAGAGAATGCAGGTTCAACCAGCAAACTGGTGCCGATAATTATCACAATATCGGCCTCGCAGAGCCAGCGACGAGCGTGTTGATACTCATAAACCGTCTCACCAAACAGCACGATATCGGGGCGCAACTGTGAGCGGGTACGTGGGCAGCGCTCGTCCATTTTTATATCCTTGTGCCACGGCTGCCGGTACTTTGGACTACGAAAGCCCTTGGGTACCCAAAACCGGATTGAACCATGCAGATGAATAACACCATGGCTACCTGCCCTCTCATGTAAGTCATCAATATTCTGGGTGATGATCCCGACACGATATTTCGGCCGTAGCCTGGCGATCAGATAGTGGGCTTGCGAGGGGGATGCTTCCAGCATGGTTTGACGCCGCTGGTTGTGAAAGGCTAGGAAACCAGCCAGATCCGTGTCCAGGCTGCTCGCTTGGGAATAGCGCCAGTTTTCATCGTGATGCCAAATACCCTCCTTGCCTCTGAACGTGGGCACTCCGCTTTCCGCTGACAAGCCGGCCCCGGTGAAGAAGATGATATTGGGGCGATAACCTTGGTCTGTAGTAAGGGCTTGCGCTCGTTTTTTTCGATGACGGCGCTGATGTCTTCGTGCTCGGGAAGAAATTGGTTGCATAAGATTACCTTTGGTCAGCATTGGCTGAAATTGACAAATTAGTTGGTGCCATACCACTCGCGTAAGGACGATTTAGAAGCCTTGCGACAATGCCTGTTTGGGCAACAAAGGGGAGGTCCTGCAGGCAGATGGCTACGCCGGCTATGGGGAAGTGTGCGCGCGCAACGGGCTCACCCGCATCGGCTGCTGGGGCCATGCCCGGCGCAAATTTATCGAGGCTACCCAGGCGGCACCGTCCGTTGCGAAGGGCAAGAACAAGCCCAGTGCCAGCAAGGCCGACGTGGCCCTGGGGTACATAGGTAAGCTCTATGCCATCGAGCGGGAACAGCGGGAGCGCAGTGATGCCGAGCGCTATCAGGCGCGGCAGGTGCGGAGTGTTCCCCTGCTAAATGAGTTCAAAACCTGGCTGGAAGATAACGTCGGCAAGGTGATGAAAGGATCGCTGACGCGTAGGGCGATGGAGTACACGCTGGCGCAGTGGCCCTGTCTGTGTAGTGGTCAACTAAATCCGGACACTTGGTTAGGCCGATCCTCGGCTTTTGCTGGCGCGATCCCGTCATTGTGTTGATGTGGACGCCGCCAGTTGTAGTAATCCATCAGGTAATAGCTGATATCCCGCTTCGCCTCCCGCAGGTTCATATATCCCGTTGTCGGGAGCCACTCTGTCTTCAGACTCCTGAACAACCGCTCCATCGGTGCATTATCCCAACAGTTGCCACGCCGACTCATACTCTGGGTCATGCGATAGCGCCACAGCCGCTGCCGAAATACCCGGCTGCCATATTGGCTGCCTTGGTCTGAGTGAAACAGCACACCTGATGGGCAACCCCGCTGCTGATAGGCCATCTCGAGCGCTTTTATTGCCAGCTCTGCATCAGGCTTGTCAGACATCGCCCAGCCCACGACTCGGCGGGCATAAAGGTCGAGCACCACCGCCAGATAATTCCAACGACCACCTGCCCAGACGTAGGTGATATCGCCACACCACACCTGATTGGGCTGCTGGACATCAAATTCACGGGCCAGCAGATTGGGAATATCCGGTCGTTCAGACCGGGCGACCTGATAGCGATGAGCGCCCGGTTGCTTGGATACCAGACCGACCTCCTTCATCAGACTGCGCACTTTGAATCGGCCAATCTGATGCCCCAGCTCACGCATCATCGACATCAAGGCGCGGCTGCCCGCTGAGTTCCGGCTCTCTTTGAACAAACGGCGCAACTCGCTGCGTTGCTGCATCCGCTCACGGTTAATCGTCCGCTTGCGGGCCAGATAGTCGTAAAAACAGGATGTTGGAACATCGAAAGCACAGCAGACCAGAGTGATAGGGGCTTGCTCTCTTAATCGGTCTATCAGCGCGTACGTTTGAACTCGTCCGTCATCAAGAGAGCCGTAGCCTTTTTTAGAATGTCCTTTTCGCGCTCGAGCCGGTTGATGCGGGCTTCCAGCTCCTGGATTATCTGCTGCTCCGGGGTCAGCGCTTTGCCGATTGGGGTGGTGCCGGTTCGTTCGGATTGAAGCTGCTGAACCCATCGGCGAAGTATGGTTTCACCGACATCCAGTGAACGGCTGGCTTCGGGGACAGAGTATCCCTGGTCGAGTACCAGGGATGCGGCTTCGAGTTTGAATTCAGCAGTAAATGAGCGACGTAATCTTGTCATTGAACACCTCAAGTCATGGTGGCGACTGTACCACCTAAAATGGTGTCCGGGATGATTAGACCACTACACTGGCGGGTTACTGCGAACGAGGCGATCTGCACATCAGCAATGTCCTGGCGGAGAACGCGATCCGCCCCTTCGCGGTGGGTCGCAAGGCGTGGTTGTTCGCTGATAGCGCGCAAGGCGCCAAGGCGAGTGCGACCTGCTACTCGTTGCTGGAGATCGCCAAAGCCAATCAACTGGAGCCGTCAGCGTATATCAATTATGTGCTGGAGCCGATTTCAAAAAAAGTGGTGCAATACCGTTAAGGCAAGTACGTCGATTTAGCGGCGCTTACCTAAAAAGAGTGTGAACAAGGATCTAACGGCAATAATTTGAGCCGTGTTAGTCTGGGTCAAATGGATCTTGCCTGAGGGATATCATGCCGATACAACCACCCCCTTCTACTTATCGCTGCCCAACATGTGGCTGGCACAAGACGGTTGTCCCCAAGAGCGACGTTATGGTACGTGGCCACACTTGGTTTGAGGCCTGTCCCGAGTGCCACCATGCCCCACTGGAAAAAACGTCGGCCACCATGGTGGAACTGGCCATTGCGACGCTGAAGGGTGTCATCCGCAAGTAATCGCTGTTATTACCCCTCGCTATTCCAGCCAGTTCGTCACCAACCAGATGCTCAAGCAGCAGGACAGAGAGCATGGTTGCCAAAGCTGGCTATTCATCTGATTGAGAAGGAGATCATCGTTGAATTTTGAACAGTTGAAAACCCGTCACCGGACGCTGCGTGAACACTCTCCCAGCAATCTCAACCTGCGAGTTCATCGTGCAATAAGCTGGCTGCAACGCGCTGAAATGGCCGAAGATGAAGATGGGCGCTTTATCTTTCTCTGGATTGCGTTCAATGCAGCTTATGCCACTGAAATCGATGACGATCGTCGCCTCTCGGAACAGGAGACCTTCAAAGGCTTTCTGGAGAAACTGTGCGACCTGGATGAGCACAAAAAGATCGAACATCTGGTCTGGCAGGAGTTCTCGGGCAGTATCCGCATACTGCTGGATACCCCGTTTGTACTACAAGGCTTCTGGGATTATCACAGCGGCAAGATAAGCGAAGCCCAGTGGAAAGAGCGGCTGGCACAAGGCAAGAAGATGGCAAACCAGGCACTCGCCAGCGGCAATACCCCGCAGTTGCTGGGCGTGGTGTTTAACCGCCTCTATACCTTGCGCAACCAGTTGATCCATGGCGGTGCGACCTGGAACAGCTCGGTCAATCGCAAACAACTGAAGGATTGTGCCAACCTGCTCGGCAAACTGGTCCCGGTGATCATCGAGTTGATGATGGTTCATCCCGATACCCTGTGGGGAGATGCCTGTTATCCGGTGGTTGAGCTGGCTGGTTAACCAGCCGCAAGATGGCGGGGCAACGACTGCCCTGCCTCTTCAATCACTAAGATCTGGCAGATAGAAAGCACCAGCCAGCAGACCATTATTGCCAGCGACTATGCCATGACCGGGAACCGGCTATTGATCAGCGAACGGATCCCCTTGGTGCATTACGCATTGGAGCGGATGCTAGTGAGCTATAACGGCGAACACCAACAACATCCCCTGCTCTACCCTCTGGTGCTGGCAAATCGGGAGGAGCGCATCGAACAAGGCTGTACCTTCAAGCTAAAGAGTACGGATTTGCAAGTGCTGCGGTAGTGCGTAGGCATGAAGGTGAATGGGGTTTATGGCAAGGCTGGATCGCACTTTGTTAATGAAATTTGAACGGGCAGATCATCTGTGATCTAATCACGCTTCCATGTAGGGTGCGCCGGGCACATGAACCTTCATAACTCGGTGAAGAGCTGTTGATTATTCGCAAGGAGTTCGATTGCTTTGCGCTTTTTCTTTCTGCGCCAGAGGCACTTCGTGAACACTTAGATTTAGTCGCGCTCGATAAAGATGGCATTATTGGAAACAAGCTGGACGACAGTGGCCGAGATGTAATGTAGCAGGCGCTTAAATACGCCACTACAGCAAGCAGCGCAAAGTTTAAGGTAAATGATAAAGGAGAAAGGATGACAGTTAGGGTATTAACGCGTACAGCTGCTGAAATTTTCGAGGGTAAACTGATAGCCAGTGTTGATGGGAAAGGAATTGTTGGTCAATTATCTATCCCTGAATATCAACGCCCTTATTGCTGGAAAGCGCAACAAATTGAACAACTTTTAACAGATATTAGAGCGCAAAACAGGCAGCTTTCAGACTTACCCTACTATCTTGGCAGTTTGATCTTGCATCAGGAAAACGGGAAATTGAACATTATTGATGGTCAGCAAAGGGTAACAACTCTGGTGCTGATTGCCAGCCTGCTGCAACAAGGCCAGAGCTTGCCATTGGTCAACTCACTGGAATATGAACATCCCATTAGCCAGCAGCAGATTAAGCAAAACTTAAAATGGCTGCAAAGCAGTTTTAGTGAACAACCAGAGTATTGGCAAGAACTGTTGGATTTTAATAAACTGCAATTTACCTTGGTGATCACACAGACTGAAGATGATGCCTATCGATTTTTTGAAACGCAAAATACCGGCGGTGTGCGTCTAGGTGGTACAGATATTATTAAGGCTCACCACCTACGAGCTGTCCATTCCCTACACCAAAAGATGTTTGCAACACAGTGGGAATCATTAGGCAAGCTGGATGATACCGTCAGCGCGTTATTAAAAGCCCGTTATTGGCAGCACATAAATATGCGTGAACTGCCTTCGCACCAAAAGAAAAAACAGCTTCGTGACGCCATTGTCTTCGAACTAGGCGAACAAACTGGAAAGGGGGAAGATATTGCTTTTGGGCGAGTGTATCGCCAGATTGGATTGGCTGGCGAGATAAGCCATCATCTTGCCCAACAAGGTTACGATCTTCGTCAGCCGTTGAATGCAGGTGTGAACAGCATTCGGTATTTAAGCTACTTTCAAAGCCTGTATCAACATTACTGGGAAAAGCCGGATTTGCCCCATTTACCTGGTTATAAAGTTTTTATAGCTTGGTTGAAAGGTCTGGAAGGCTGCGATTATCTCGAAGGGCTCTACAAGACTTGCTTGCTTCAATACATCAGTCAATTTGGAGAAAACCAGCTAGAAGAAGCTGCCCAAAAGCTATTTCGCGTGGTGTATTCACGTCGAGTTAGCAATCAAAAGACCGTTCGTGAAAACTCTATTTATGCCTTTGTCAGAGAGACGCCTGTTTTGGATTGGATTGCGCTTAGCTATACGCCCGGTCAATGTTTCCAATACCTAGATACCTTTGTCCTCACCGTGGATGGCAGCAACCTCGACAGTAACAGTGTGAAAAAACGTTATATGAACAAAGTTTGTCAGTTCTTTGAATTACCTTTGGGACCAGAGGATTATAAGCAGGGCTTCGCTCAAGCTTTAACGCACAAAGTGGTAGGAGGCATGTAATCATGTCATCGTTTATTTCCAATAAAGTCGAAACAGAACTGCTCACGTTACAACAAGTACATGAGCGTAAGTTGGGTTTCCTCATTCCTAGCTACCAACGGCCTTATGTCTGGACTGATGAGGATGTTGTGAGGCTGTTCGAAGATATAAAAACGGCGTTTGAATCAAAAGAAGTCCAATACTTTATCGGCAGTGCGCTTTCTGCCCGTCGAGAGACTGCAACGCATAATTTGTACGAGTTGATTGATGGCCAGCAGCGTACTACCACCTTGATGCTTATTTCTATTGCTTTTAAAGCCTCAAAAATACCCACTGCTTTAGGGGAAGTATCGGTGCTTGGCAAACAGTCACGTCTCTGTTTTGAAATTCGTGAATCAGTAAGCAACTTGCTTGGTAGCTTTGCTGAATTGGATGATTTGCCACGACCAAGCGATGAGGAAATTAAACAAGATGAGTACTTGCGCCAACTGGCAGCCAATTTGAGAGTGTTGCATCAATACGTTGAAAAACTAAAGAGTGTTAACAACTTCGATCTCACAGCATTTGCCAATTACCTTTTCACTAAAGTGGTATGGGTAAACAACATCGTACCGGTTAGTATGGATCTGAATCGACTTTTTTCTAGCATGAATACTGCAGGCATTCAGTTAGAACCTGTTGACCTGCTAAAAGCACGGCTTTTAAAGAAAATAAATACCGAAAAGGCATTCTACAGCAAGATTTGGCAAGCCTGTGAGCATCTAGACAATTACTTCGAGCGCAACTTACGGCAGATATTCGATAACGCAGACTGGAATGCTCTTGAGTACAAAGATTTGTCGGTGTTAAATGCAGTTTTTATTGAGTCGGAAAATGCACCGAAAGCAGAGTTCGGCACAGGCAAATCAGTACCTGATTACCCATGATTAGCAGTCAGTTACCACGAACTATACTGATGTTACGTACAGTTATCGAGGTGCGAGATCATGGCCAAAAGCAAAATCCAATTCCAGAAAGGCTACAGCCTGTTTGAGTTTCTCAAGGACTATGGCACTGAGGCTCAGTGCGAAAACGCGCTGTTCACTTGGCGTTTTCCTAACGGCTTTGTCTGCCCTGAATGTGCCAACAAGACCTGTTGTCGCCTGAGAAGGCGGCCACGTGTGTGGCAATGCAATCACTGCCGTCACCAGATGTCATTGACTGGAAACACGATTTTCGCAAACACCAAGCTCCCACTGACCAAGTGGTTTCTGGCAATGCACCTGTTGTCACAAACCAAAACAGGCTTGTCAGCGATGGAGCTAAAGCGCCAGTTGGGCGTCAAATATGACACCGCCTGGATGCTCAAGCACAAGCTGCTGCAAGCCATGAAAGAGTCCGATGACAAGCAGCCCATCAGCGGCATCATTCAGCTCGATGATGTCTACTGGGGTGGCGAGCGCCGTGGTGGCAAACGGGGTCGGGGCGCGGCAGGCAAGACGCCGTTTGTGGCAGCAGTGGCCCTGAACAAGGAAGGACATCCAATCAAGATGCGGATGACGGTGGTCGATGGTTTCAAAACCAAGTCC
>NZ_JABERS010000071.1:0-12473 GCF_013168745.1 Aeromonas sp. TW 6
TTACGACGACATCCTTGATGCCTGCACATCGGCCTGGAAGCACTTTATTGCCGATGTGGAGCGGGTGATGTCACTTTGTAGCCGAGATTGGATAAAACTGACCTAATGTTTAATCCGATTGGTATCACAATCCTGCGGGCGAATCGCCCTTGTTATTAACCCGTTGGACGGCCGGTTTATACCCGGACGGCGCCCTCGCTCTCTTTTCTCACCCGTTCGATATGAATGGCGAGAAACATGATTTCGGCCTGGCTGAGTGCCCGTTGATATTGGGCAGCCAGAAACCGGTCAATCTTTTCGGCACACTGCCAGGCCTTGGGATAGCTGGCCTGGATGGTTTGCGGCAACTCGGGGTCGTCATCCACCACCACATTGCGCGACAGCATGCGCTGGGCAAAGAACTTGAGATGAGTAACAAAGCGGCTATAGCTCAGCCCCTGCTCCTGATACTCGATGCGCAGGTCATATTTGACGATGTGCAAAATGTCCTGCAGCACCTTGGTAATATGCATCACCTCGGGCATCTCGCCACCGAGCTGGGCATTGACCAGATGCAGGGCGATAAAGCCCGCCTCATCCTCTGACAGGATCACCCCCAGCCGTTCGCTGATCAGGGCCAGCGCCTGCTGCCCCAACGCAAACTCACGCGGGTAGAGGTTGCGGACCTCCCACAGCAGCGCATTGCGGATCACCGCCCCGCTGCGCATCCGCTCGATGGCAAAGTGGCAGTGATCGGTAAGCCCGATATAGATGCTGTCGCTGAGCGGCCCTAGCGTAGTGCGTGCCAGCGAGATAATCCGATCGCACACCGCCATCACCTCGATGGGAATGCGCGACAGCAGTTCACCCAACTGGGAGACCAATCCCTGATCCTGCAGGGTAAACACCTTCTCGATGGCCGCTTTTTCCAGGCTGTCTCCCGGCCGCTTTTGAAAACCCAAGCCACGCCCCATCACCACCTGAATCGCCCCTACTTTCCTAGACACCTCAAGAGCCTCAAACTGAGGTCATTCAGGAGGTGTTATGAGCAAGCAGCAACGTTACACGGAAGAATTCAAACTGGCCGCCGTCAAGCAGGTGACTGAGCGCCATTACCCAGTGGCAGAGGTCGCAGAGCGACTTGGTGTTTCCAGCCACAGTCTTTACGCCTGGATCAAACGCTACAGCCAGCCCGAAGTGCAGCAACAGCATGACTCCAGCCAGCAAGCCGAGATTCGGCGCCTCAAGGCTGAACTGCGCCGCGTCACCGATGAGCGAGATATCTTAAAAAAGGCCGCCGCGTACTTTGCCAAGCTGTCAGGGTAAGGTACGCCTTCATCCGGGAGCACGCGTCCACACATCCCATCCGCCGACTGTGTCGGATGATGAATGCCCACCCGAGCGGTTATTACGCTTGGCAGCACCAGCCTTTATCTGCCCGAGCACTTGAAGACCAACGCCTCCTGGGCCAGCTCAAGCAATGTTGGCTAGCAAGCGGGGGAATCTATGGTTATCGCAAGATCCGGGATGACCTGCGAGAGATGGGCGAGACCTGTGGGAAACACCGGGTGGCGCGATTAATGCGTCATGAAGGTTTACGTTCACAAACCGGTTATCGCCGCCGTCCCGGTCATTATGGTGGCCGGCCAACGGTGGTTGCACCGAACCATCTTGAACGCCAGTTCGATGTGACTGAGCCAAATAAGGTCTGGGTAACGGACATCACTTATATCCGAACCCATGAAGGCTGGCTCTATCTGGCAGCGGTATTGGATTTATTTCACGTTTTGCAATATGTCTTTTTTAATGGCCTGATTTATAAAGATTTATGGTTCTAACGCTGATGAGAGTGGTACACAATTGGGACGTGGTGAAATTTGAGGGGCATTGCTACAGATAGTAACACTCTTCGACTGAGCAACTTAACCGACAGGATTTCATCCGTTTTTGCCGTAATAGAGCCAAGCCAGACCCGTCCAGCTGTTTCATATTTGAAACATCACATGCAGAAGTTCGTAGACATAAACTGCAGAAGTTCATTTTCCTGTTATATTTAAATCACTTGCTGAAGAATTCAAACAACATCACTCAAGCCTGAAAGGCTCCCCCATGTAGAAAGCACCCACCAGCAGACCATAAACAAGCCGCACTCGCTCATCACTGCCTAACAGCACACCGAGTAGCACTTCGCCGCTTGCCAAATCGTCACCATGCCAGAAGCACCAGAGGGCGGCTTCTACCACATCCAGCCGGCTGGCATGGCCCAGCTGATTGCGAGACTTGCGCCGCCAGCTACCACGCACCACCGAACCAGTATTCGGGGAGCGGGCAGCTAACGCCCGCTGCTCCATCACGCTTGGTGTGAGTCCATCCAGCTTGGCCTGACGACTACCCCCTCCCCGCAGCAATTTGTCAAGCAACAGCGCCAACAAGCGAAATACATCCTGATCTTCAAAGCAGGCATACTTCCCCAGCAAGTCGACAGCACTGGTTGTATGGAGATGGTTTTCACCTGACAGTTTAATGCGCGCCGTTGCCCAGATAGCTCAGTCGGTAGAGCAGGGGATTGAAAATCCCCATGACAGTTTCCATACCACAGCTCTGGATAGCACACCCCACAAGGCTTCGCTTTCAATGCGAGGCCTTTTTGTTATGCGTCTCTGGTCAATCTCTGGCAAGGTTGCTCACCGAGCACTGGATTAATAATCCTCATACCTCTGCTCCGCTGCTTCATCTGACAACAGATAGCAAAGTACGCCCCCCTCCCCTGCAATGACCTCCGCCTCCTACGAACAACGCGTGCCCTCCCAGCCAACTCTTGTGTGATACCGCTTATGTGATACAGGTTGTGTCGTGAGCCGAATCCCCGTTATTATCGGCTCACTATGTGAGCCAAATACGCATCAGATTCGGCTCACATATCGAGCTGAATATGCATTCGATTCGGCTCATCGGTGACGTGACCTGTAACAATAAGGGGATGGGCAAGCAGATGACTGAAGATTGGATCTGGCAGCATGAGGGCTGGCCACACTTTTGCTGGCAAGATGAACCGCTACAGCCACGGCTGCGCACGGCGCAACGCAATCTCGGGATCCTCCTCGGCACCCATTCCGTTCACGGCTCTACGCAAACGCAGCAAGCCCAGGCGCTCGATACCCTGCTGGCGAATATCCTCGCCTCATCGGCCATTGAAGATGAACGGCTCAATGCCCAATCGGTACGCTCATCGCTGGCCCGTCGCCTCGGCGTATCCGAAGAACAGCCCTACCCCATCTCGGATCGCTCCGAAGGCTTGGCTGCCATGATGCTCGATGCCATCGACAATCGACATCAGCCGCTAACGCTGGAGCGCCTGTTGCAATGGCATCACTGGCTGTTTCCTGCCGACGACTGGACATTACAGCGTGTGCGGGTGAGCCAGCTACGCGGTGAAGAGCCGATGCAGGTGGTATCCGGGCGACTGGATCGGCCCACAGTGCATTTCGAGGCCCCGCCACGCCAGGGTCTTGAGCAGGCACTCGCCTGCTTTATCGACTGGTTCAATGCCAGCCTGAACGACCCCAGCCAGGATCCACTGCTGCGCGCCGCCATCTGCCACCTGTGGTTTGTCACCCTTCACCCCTTTGATGATGGTAATGGTCGTATCACCCGTGCCCTCACCGATCTGGCGCTCTCTCAGGCCGACAGCCAGAGCATCCGCCTGTATGCCATGTCGGTGGCGATCCTCGAACAGCGAGCCGATTACTACCGTGCTCTGGAACAAACCCAGAAAGGCGGACTGGATATCACGGCCTGGCTGATCTGGTTTCTGGATACGCTCAATGCCACGTTGGAGCAGGCCCAACAAGCGATCACCCGCACCTTGGCCAAGAGCCGTTTCTGGCAGCAACACGGCAGCGAACCACTGAGTGCCGAGCAAATCAAGGTGTTGAACAGGATGCTGGACGGCGGCGAGAGCGGTTTTTTGCAGGGTATCAGCGCCAGCCAATATCAGAAGGTGGCCAAGGTCAGTAAAGCCACCGCAACCCGCCATCTGGCCGACTTGTTAGAAAAAGACTGCCTTGAAAAAATGCCTGGGGGCGGTAGAAATACCCGTTATCAGATCAAGGTGACGCCGTAAGAGTAGTGATTTTGGTCAATGTGCATGTTCTAAACCGAAGATTATCAGGGCATTACGGGTGACTGACAGGCGAGCAAATCGTCGTGATCCGGTCTTTCCGCGCAACCAAGCGTAATCTGTATTTTGGTTAAACTGTGCGCTAGCACTGTGTAATCCACAATCTCACTGCGACAGCCTGCACCATGGCGAGCGTCGGTAACACATCAGTTGAATGCTTAAACCCGGGCACCCATCCGCTAAAAAGATCAACGGTCTGATATAGAGAGTCCGCGCAGATCTACTGAGGTAGATACATGAATTACAGCATCAATGATTTCGGCAATTCTGCTTCCAGACTTGCCGGTAACTCGCAAGCCCAGCTCCAGTGAATATTCGAATGACCATCTATTCATGTTCGCCGACCCAACATAAGCTGCCTGGGCGTCAACCAACACCACCTTGGCGTGGAATGTTTCATAGCCAGCCGTATCGGCACGGCCTAGTCTGAAGTTGTAACAACGAACACCCAAGGCGTTTAGTTGTTCGGCGACTTTTTCCAAGCCTACAGGCAGGCCGCTGTCGGAGCCACATCGAATAATCAGCTCACGCCTCACATCTGGGCGTGTATTGGCGAAAAGGCTGGCGATGATGTCAGCACCGGTATCATCAACAAACGGGGTCATGATGGCAAAACGCTGGGTGGCCTGCTCCGCCATCATCGGCAATAGGTCTCTAGTATTGATAAGGCCCCAGTCACCCCGAAGAGTGTTATCTAGTGCCTGAGCCACCCGGCTGGAGCCGGCTGGCTTGGTTAGCACCACATCAACCTCGTCGTTCGCGGTATGTACTTCCGAACGATAGATCTCGACGGCAAATAACATTGAGGCGAGCTCAGCAAGTCGTTTCGGCTCATGCAGCGACCAAGTCAGACCGGAACTGCGTTCGATCAAGCCGACGCGCTGCGCCGAGACAAGAAAGGCTTCCACTTCCGCGCAGTTGGATTGGGAGAGCCCCGACATCGTGCACACATTCCTCAGATTTACCGTTCCCCCCAGGCGTCCGTCGGCAACCGCTGCACAGATTGGTGCACCGACTCGACTATGTGGAGCCAAGGCCACCAGAAAATCCGTGTACTCAGTAAGTCGAACCGCCATTGGTTACCTCAAAGAAACCAGGAATCCGCTGGGCCTTATGCGTTAGGTCTTCACGTGGCGCGAGCCCACCCCGAAGCACGGCACGAGAAAGCAGTTGATTCTGGGCGATACATGTCGTCTCCGGTACCATGATGCAGTCTGGGCACGCGCCGCCGTGGAAGTCGCATAAACTGCCGGAGTTGCAACGATGCGACGTAGGATCAAGTAGTTGATAGAGGAATTGGTTGTGCTCGTTACGCCACAGCGATGAAAGATTACCCAAGTCCATTGTGGTGCCGTTGCGATAGACCACGAACGCAAGGTCGGCCGGAAACAGGTATTCACCAAGTGAGCCCACATCCAGACCCGAGAGTTCAGCTACCGTCTTCGTGAATAGATGGGCATAGCTGTGCAGCAGGGTGTAGAGGTAGCGGTAGGTGCTTGCCTCCCCGGGGTGCAATGAAGAGAAGTAGCGCCCAAATGGCTCGGCGGTCTGAATCAAGGCACCACCGAGTGAAATCTTGTCGGCAGGGTTCCATGCGGGGAGGTCTACCACCCCGACCTTTTGGAGCCACTCGTAGACAAGCTCCGGTTTCAACTGCACGTAAATAGCTTCGTTCGATTGGGTTACCACATAGATGGGACGCTTACCGTTGCGCAGCGACTCAAAGAGCTTCAGCCGAACAGGAACATCCTGGCCGCGCTTTTCCATCACTGGGGTAGCGTTGACACGGGTATAGCCATGGGTGAACTTGCAGAGGTCGAACTCCCGGATCAGACCCAGTTCGTTCATACCAAGCATTCCCATCAGCCGGCGGGTCTCCTGTTCCTGCGCTATCTTATCGTGCTCGTCCTTAGGTGCCAGGTCGTTGTCCAAATGGTGGAAACGAACAAAGGGAGCGCGTTCGCCACGCACGGCGGTCCGACTTAGTTTGCTACGCGTCAGTGCTTCGTGCTCCACGGACAGCACAAACGGGTCGTAGCGACTGGAGAATTCGAAACGGGAAGCCATCATTTCGTGAAGCACTTGCGGCAGTTCGCTCTTAACTGGGATTAAGGGTTGTTCGCCCTCTTGCCAGCGTTTGATGAGCTTCTGCTGCTCGTCGGCCATCTTTTGCGCAGTAGTATGATCCCCCATGCCTTCGAGGAGGCCCCTCATCTTGGCGTGGGTCTCGTAACTTTCCCATTCGCTTGCATGGCCACCGCGCAGGAGGATGTCCTTCATCTCCACCTCCGTCGGCAGGCTGCCGCCAAAGCCATATTGGCTGGCGATGAAGCTTGCGAGTTCCGCTTCATGCCCTTCGGCAAGGAGCGCTAGCAGGCCTTGGTCCTTCTGCGAGAAGACCACGAACTGTTCGGACTGGGCGTAGAATGCAGATGATGCTCGGTACGAAATGGGCTCCATGCGGCGCTCACCAACTCGCTTGCCCGCCGTCTCTCGGAATACCTCTGTCGTGAAGGGGTCGTTCTGGAGCCACGTGGCCCGCTCCTGGTGGCCGCATTCGACACACTGGAAAGACCATTCCCCGATGCGCGGTGATTCAGTGTTGAGGAGGAAGTTCTTTTTTCCGCAATGAGAACAAGCCTCTCCCGCGAGCCAGGCTTTGTTTTCCTTATCCGACCATTCCCACATGCCCGGCATGGCCGGCTGCCATTCACCGGACCAGTGCACGAAAATCACGTCGAGCTGCCGCCACTGGCATTTGCCCTTCGCTTTCGGGTTTGGGCAATGCTTGCGGGAAAGGTGGTCAAAGTCTTCGGCAAGCTTTGCTACGGAATCGTATGTGCGGAACTGCTTGCAGGTATTGCAGACAAAGGTTAGCGGCGCCGGTGCATAACCTATCTTTGACGGATTGACGAAGGCGATATTCGATGAGCCCAGGAAGGCGAGATTGTCGTCCTTCAGGAGCATTTCATCCACGCATTGCTGCGGCGAAATCGGGCGGTTGGCGGTACTAATGGCGTGCGCTCGAGAGAACCAGCTTTGCCAAACCTCACGCAGGCGCAATAGGATTTGCTCCTTGGTCGGCTCGTCAATCGGTGCCTCATCGACGACGTCAGCCTGGTCGGGTAGCGCAATGCAGGAGCCCAGTCCGCCTTCAAAAGTGAAAAACGAGCCCGGGGCGTACGCCGTTGCGAGTTGGTTGCGTGACCGGCTCATTACCGGCGTTGCGGGTTGTTTGCGTTCGTCGTCAGCAAGAAAGGGATGTGGCATGGTTGGTCTCACTCAGATTCAGCAACGCCGTGGCGGATAAGGTTCATGGCTTTCAAAACTTCTGCAGCTTGTTGGCGTTTGCCCTTCGCGTCGCGAGGGGACATGGCAATCAGACCGCCTTGGTCGACGTCGCGTAGTGACGTCATTGGGCGCTTCATATTGTCTTTCTGACCATCGAAATAGCTCTTCAGGGGGCCGCTGCCGTGCATGGCGCTGCTCGTCCAGAATTTGAGAAGGTCAGTCGTCATTTCATCAATCTTCTGCTTGTAGTGCTCCGTTCCCGGAGGCATGTAGCCGGCACGCAAGCCCACCGCGAGCTCAATAAACGTGTTGATTTCGTTTGAGAATGCTGCACGGCGGTCCTTGTACTCCGAGGTGATGTTCGGAATAAATCCGTAACTTGGAGCATCCTTCTTCTCGTCGTCCGGAAGTTCGATAACTTTGCGAGTGGGCAGCACCCCGAGCAGATACGCCTGGAAAAGACTTGGGAAGACGCGCTCGATGGCTTTCTCAGCCCAGCGGTCGATGGCCGCTGGCTGCACCATCCGTTCAAGGAATCGGTGGAAAATGTCGAAGACCTCGACAATGTAGCGGTCACGACGACGCTGAGGCGTCGGAACCAGTACGACAAAACCGATGTGTGTCCGGCCAACGCGCGATGAGGCTTGAATGTACTCTGCTATGTCAGAAGGCATGCCCGCAAAGAACATCGAGTTGAACTCTTCGACGTCGACACCGTGCGAGATGGCCGAGGTAGCTATAACCGAGCGTAGTACCTTGGAGAGCGGTGAAAATTCATGGCCTGGCTCATCACGCTCTTGGGCGCGTGCCACAACAGCCTGAACCTCCCCCTGCTCGACAGAGCCAGTAATCAGCTTTGTGTCCAAACCCTCAAGGGGGACGTTGCTGTTCATGTGCCGCTTGCGAGTCTCCTCCAACTCGGCGGCCATAATTTGGTCGCCCCCTTTCTTGTTCGTCACGTAGGTCAGGGCAATTCGATGGAGATCGATAACCGTCATCAGGTCATCGAAGCTCGCATCGCGTAGAGTCTGCTGGTGCAGCGTCTTAAGCGAGCCACTGCTTACGCACTCGACCAAATAATCGCGCGCAGAAACCCGGCGGGCATCGTCTCCGTTAACCAAGTCATCGAACAACCGGCTGATACAGAGGTGGAAGGTCGACAGAATCGCCACGCTAGTTGCAGTATGTGGCTTCCCATTAGTCATGTAGGCACAGTAGACACGCGCCTGCCGAGCACGTTGCTCTGGGTCAGGTAGCTGACAACGCTCGGCTTCTGCTGCGTCCGGCTCCTGAGGTGAGGCGTAGAACGACTCATAGAGCGACGGCCCTGGATGGGGAAACTGCATTGCAGGCACTTCGCGTTGATAGAGGTGCTCGAGCTGACGCTGAGGTTCAGCGACGGTCGCTGAAGCGGCGATGACTTTTGCCCGGCGACGCTGTCCGCCCGGCGTCAGGGCGACAATGCCCGTCAGGGAGCGAGAGATATGGGTGAACACAGCATCGAGCGTGGACTCAAATAACCCAGCAAACGTACCCAGAGATTCGTCGAGGAGGTGTGCCTCATCCTGAATAATCAGACTGGGGAAAGGGTCCAGGAAGAGCTTCAAGCCATGCGGGTACGCCGGGAAGAGGGGGATGCATCCCTTGGAGTCTGGGCCGTCTTTAAGCTCTTCGCTCTTCGGAATGCGAAGGCGCTTGGTCTCCTTGTCACGCCACGGAGCGCCACCGAGCATTCCATAGATTCGGCGGATGGTGCCTTCTGCATGGCCTATGAGCGCCAGCTTATCGACTGTGCCCAGCAGCACGGACGGCGCATAGTCGTAAATGTCCTCGTCGCAGATATAGAACGGTAGCGGTTGCCAGCCATCATGATTGGCGGCGCAATCCTTATTCGAGCAGACATGAGCAATCGTTCCACCGTGCGCGGGAAAAAGTCGCAATGCCGTTTTGCTGCCGCAGAATGGGCAAGACGGAATCTTGTTCCAGGCACGCCAGGCAATGAGATATTTGGAGTCGTTATCGTGCAACACATTTTCAGTTGCCTCATCTGCCGGCGCATCTTCAATGTTCGGGATGGCGGCGACACCTTTTTCACTGTGGCGGTTTGGTGAGCCACCACTTCCCACCCAGAAGCCGATGGAAAGTGGGTCACCACCATAGTTGTACTGGCGACGCACAAGCTCCGCCTGCGCAAGCACCTTGGCACAGCGCTGTGCTTGCTGAATGGTCAGGAGTCGAAGGGGATAGCGCAGCATGGCGGTCACGCCCGTGTGCTTTCCGCGTAGCCGGTCGAACAGAAGGTTGAACACCAAGAGGCCAAAGAAAGCTTCCGATTTGCCGCCACCGGTTGCGAAGTACAGGAGCGTCACCGTGTCATCGCGGTTGGCGACATAGTGACCTTTGAACTCCGGCATCCGGGAAGCCAGCGCCGGTATGTTTGCTACGATAAATGCGAGCTGGAAGAGGCGCCATTGCCCAGTATCGGTCTTAAATCGCTGCTTCATGAAGTTGGCCATGGCCTCGTTCATCGCAAGCCATGCTTCGAAGACGACGGCTCTTGGGTCCTTCTGCGAGCCGCGTGCTGACCAAACAGCTGCAGACTCTTGGAGGATAGCGATCCCCGCCTCAATCGCGTTTTTCTCGTCTTTCCAGCGCAGAAGGTCTTCTTGAAATTTCTGTTTTTCCGCCGCAATGGCATCCACATTTTTCGGGTCGATACCCTCGGCCGTATCAATTCGGCCGGGCAATCCATCTAGCCAGGCCTGCATTTCCTCAACAATAGGAGCGAGGCGTTTGAGGCCTTCTGGCTTGCTAAGTTCACGCACGCACCGTTCCACCTTGTTGCCGCCCGTCGGGACAATACGCGGTTGAACGTAGCGTGGCGCCCACGTGGTACGCATATGGACGATATCGCCCACAGTCGGCTTTACCTGTTCTACGCCACCGTTATGGCCCATCGCCGGGTAGCGCAGATAGGCGTTAAACCTGTAGGAAGGTGTTACCCGTTCAAGCTGCAGGTTGCGGTGTAGTAGCTTAGGCAGAGTAACGTCCAGATTTACTTGGAAAATGGCCGGATCGGTCTCATCGACCTTGGCGCGTGGCTCTTTGCTCTTGTTTTCGAGCGCGATGAATACATTCTTGCAGCTTGGGTTGAGCCAGTCCGAGACAAGCTCAATGTTCCAGCCTAGCTCAATGGTCGGCAGCGGGATGGTGTTGGAACTCTTTCGGGCAAGCTCAAGAACCTCAGACCACTTCTTGTACTGACTCGGCCTGAATGTCAGGTCGCTGCGATAGGCCCAGAATGCGCCGCCCGTCTCTGGGTCAGTGCTTTTCGCCCACACCCCAAGCTGGTCGGCAATCAACTTGTTCATCAGAGCCGCATGGGTGTTCGCCAGCTCTTGGCAGCGAACAAGCGGTTCGTTCGGCGAAAAGACGAGGGGCGGGAGGTTTATTTCTAGCCGAAGCCACTTGTGCGGTGGAACCATTGGCTCGAAAAGGTCGTCATTGAGCGGAACTGCACCTTCGGCTGGAACGACCACTCCTTCTGCGGGCGGCGTATCTTCGATGCTGTTACCTTCGGTAGCTTCGCCGGTATCGAGCCGCAGAAGATTTTCTGGGATGCCTCGTTGGGCATACACGGCTTTGCGAATGTCTTCCCGAATAGTTCGCCATCCGGGATGTTTGGCCTTCGATGGGTAACTGTCTTTCTCCTTCTCCCAGGCATCATCCAAACGCTTCTTGATGGTCTCCTTGATGCTCTTGGTTACTTCCTTCTGGAGGCGGAACACTGCGCGGCAGCCGGGTCGCGCCAGGTCTTGCTCGTTCGGCAGCACACGGACGTAAGCAGCAAACTTCGGCAGGATGGAAATGGTACCTTCCACGCCGGTCTGAACCTGGAAATTGAGGCCGTGTGAAGAAATCCAGATGGGTGAAGTCACTTCATCTGCGCCTTCGATGTTCTTTTGAGGGAGGACAAAACCAGAGTTGAGCAGCAATCGAGGACGCGCGCCATAGAGGTACTTGCCGTGCCGGCCAGCGCCACTTACCTCGGAATGAACCATCGTCAGCAACGCGTCGACCACAGCTTCTTTCAGTGTCGAGTGCAGCGTTTGCGGGTCGTTGCGAACAATTGGGTTAGGCATTGGTGGTCTCTCCAACGGGTGGGCATATGGATTCAACGGTCACGATGTTTTCCCGGGCTTTGTTGAACAGCATCTTGATGGTTTCGCGCTTGATGCCGGAATGGACCATTACGGATTCCGGCTGCAGCAGCATATGGGTGTATAGGTCGGACACATGTCGACCGTCGAGCCGGCGTGCATTGCGCACAGGCATGATGACGCGACGCCAGTAGTAGGCGGCCTCGAGCTTAGAAAATCCCAGAGCATCTGCGAAGGCAGCGAAGTGTGCTTCCTTCATTGGGGCTTGAGGGCGAAGCGCATCGAACGGCGTATCTGGCGAGTCGCCGAGATTGACCCAGTGCCGCACGGACTGCTCGGCCGGAAAATCTTTGGCGAGCTTTTCGTTGACCTCCAGGATAGAGGCTCGAAGCTGCCGCACTTGGTCGGCAAGCTTGGTGCCCGGAAATTTGGTTTTCAGAGCTTTCAGAATGCTCTGATGATAGTCGCGCAGGGCCCCCTCGAATGTCTTGTCGTGCTCAATAGGGATGCCTGCTTCCTTCAGGACAACCTCTACTAGCTCACGCAGTTCTGCAGTCATCACAAAGAGCTTGTCGCCGGGTTCCAGACTTTGAACCTTGCAACTGCGAAAACCGCGATCCGTAGCATCTGCACTTGCGGGGTCATACACGTAGACATCATGAGTCGGGCGTCGATGCAGCACAGCGCCGAACTCCAGACGGATACTCCACGCCTCCGGATCATTGGCATCTTCCGTGTAAGTATTCACCGGAACAGTATTGACACAGGAAAAATGAGACGATCGTCTCTTGATCCCACTTTCCTGCTTGCTTGATCCTGCTCCTTAGATACGCTCCCCCCATGAGCAAAAACACCATGCATTC
>NZ_JABERS010000072.1:0-12410 GCF_013168745.1 Aeromonas sp. TW 6
CGTGGTAGTCACTCCATACTCTGCTGTTATTTCAGGCGCCTGTAATCTTCCCCATATGGCTGTCATCTGAATAGCAATATCCAGCATATAGCCACCATAACCCTCACTCATGTACAGGATCTTTAGCGGCAACCAATTGAAATAGATATAAAAAAGGCTTCGTTTGTGATCTGATTTTATCGCCAAACAAAATCAACACGCGCGAAGCCTATGACTATTATCAACGCTAATTACTATCTGGAGCAACTCTTGGCTCCCGCCGCACTCGAGCGCATTGCTCGGCTCTGCAAGTTTTGTCTGCGTCAGCGTGCCATTACCCCAGCCATGCTCGTACCTGCACTGCTGCGGGCCATGGGAGGCGACCAGGTCAATGACATTGCCGGTTTACACCGCCATTTCAATGCCTTGCAACTGGTAAACACCCATCAGGTTTCTTACAAACCGTTTCACAATCAGCTGCGCAAAGAGAGCTTTGCCCTGTTTATGAAAGCCCTGGTCGAGCGGGCCATCGCCTTGCGTATCGACCATCAACTCAAAGCAGCCTCCCTCGGCGCGTTCAAGCAGGTGTTACTGCACGATGGCACCTCCTTTGCGGTGCATCGGCGCCTTGCTGCTGATTTTCCCGGCCGGTTCAAGACCATCAGTCCGGCAGCTATCGAGTGCCATATGACCATGTCACTGTCGGAGCAGAGCCCGTTGTGCATGAGTGTGTCTGCCGATACCGCAGGGGAACGGCAATTTCTGCCTGAAGCCCACACGCTGACCAACTGCCTGCTGCTGGCTGACGCAGGTTACATTGACAGGGCTTGGTTTGAGCAGGTGAACGACGCTGGCGGATTTTATCTGGTGCGCGGCACGAAAAGCCTGAACCCCAAGATAATCCAAGCCTGGCGCGGTGATGGACGGGAAGTACCCAAGCTGGCGGGACTATCTCTGAGAGAGGCCGGACGGCGACGCTGTCGGGCCGAGGTACTGGATATGGTGGTGAAGTCCGGCCAGGTCGAGTACCGGTTGATCCGGCGCTGGTTTGCTGAGGAAAAGCGGTTCTGTCTGTGGATGACGAACCTACCGCGAGCAGCATGGTCAGCAGAGCAGGTGATGAGCCTGTATCGCTGCCGTTGGCAGGTGGAGTTGTTATTTAAAGAGTGGAAATCGCACAACCGGCTCAAGGGGTTTGTGACGGGCGAGAAAGCGATTGCCGAGGGGTTGGTGTGGACGAGCCTGCTGTCGCTGGTGATGAAGAGACGGGTCGCGCAGAGTGTGATGAGTGGGGCGCTATCGATGCTGAAAGCGTCGAAGAACAGTGCGACGTGGTGGCTACCGCTATTGGAAGCAGTGGCCCATAGGGCGCTGACAGAAATAAGGGAAAGATTGGAATGGGCTGCCGATTATTTGGCCAAGAACGCCTGCCGAACCAAGCAGAGAAAGTCGATACAGAACAGGACCTTGGAAGGCGTTTTAAATGGACTCGCCGCTTAAGGTCCTGTACATGAAGGAGCGTTAGGCTCCCGGCACGACTTTAAAAATCAGCTCGTCGGAGGAGGTCAGCAGGGAGCGCGGTACACCCTCGACGTGGTAGTTGAAGACGACCTCATTCTCACTTTGAACCGTGTCGAGGATCTTGTAGCCCCAGTTCAGATGGGTAGTGCGATCACCGGAATCCGCCTTGAGCCTACGGTCAGTGTCCACCAATTCCCCCGGCACGTAATGGAGGTACTTCTGCCCGGCGAACCCCATATCCTCGGGGTCGGCGTTGGAAAGATTGCCACTATAACTGCCGCGCCCAAAACCAATAACGGTCATGGTCCGGGTCTGGCCGAGCCATGAGCCGACTGTGAAGTGATGTTCAGCGCAATCATCCACTATCGCTTTCACCACCACTGTGGCTTGCGCGTTGACGGTGTCGTTGAGGCCGGGCTGGATGGAGAAGTCCTTTACGGACACTACCTGATAGTCACGGTTGCACACTGTGGTGTTGGCCAGTTTGACCTGACCACCGAGCTTGGAGGTGGCCAGCCCGCTTCGTACTGTGCTGGTGGTGCCGGAAATGGACGCCATGGACTCGTACTTGCGCTTCGCCTCATCCGACAAGGCTGCACGGCTTACCGGGTTGGACGCTGCCGCGTCAGACAGCTCACCCAGGTGAGCCTTCAGGGTCATGTTCTGAGCGCTCATCTGGCCATACTCCTGGCCGGACTTCATATCGAGGTCAAAGGACATCGTTACCCGCATCTGACCGCTGTCCGCTGAGGTCACCGAGACCAGCTGGCTGTCGACAATTCCGCCTTGCACCATCTGCAGCTGTCGATCCATGCGGTTACCGTCGTCGGAGGTGACGCGGGCAAGGGTGCCGCGCTGCTGCTTGAGCGCCATGTCTTGCAGGAGTGGGGTGACCCGAGCGACCATCTGCCCGACGGTTTCGCCTGGAAGGGCGGTGGTGACGGTGTTGACTGTCACGGTTTCGGCCAGTGCCGGAAGTGCCGCTGCCATCAGGCTGATGGCCACGACAGGCAGTAAATGTCCACGTTGCATTTTCATGACTCTCGCCCTCAATGGGAGCTCCCTGCCAGTTCAAATTCCTAGTACAACATTGACCCAATATAGGCTTTGAAAAACGTTTGTCAAACGATATTGAATGGCGTTAACGGGTAAACGTATGCGTTTATGAATGGAGGGGGATCAGTTCAACGATGGTCCTGAAAGTCCCCGCAGGACTGAGATCTGTCCCAGGAGGACTTGGATGCACGCCTGGAGGGCTCAGGAACGTTGGTGCGGAGGCAAAACGGAGCAAAAAGAAGTAACGTTGTAGTAAAATGTTACTGAACGATGAGTACGACAATAGTAGGAAAAGCTATCCGGTTGCAAAGGAAAAATAACAGAACGGTGACCGACGTAGTGAGATTGGTAGGTGGAATATAGTTACAGCTAGTCAGCTGACATTAAGGTGACCGTCATAGTCTGTTATTCAGACAAGAAAAGATCAGCTGTGGTAGCTGGGGAAAAAAATACATCACAGTTCAATTTAAAGTGAATTTTATCGCCAAAGCATTTATAATCGCACCTTAACAACAACCTCTCCCAATTATTATTTTGAGCATTGCATAGAGCAATGCTGTGTTTATTTACGGCTTAAGTGAGGACGCTATGAACGAGTTTCTGAAAACACTCCTTAATATTCGCAGTCTGCGTGCTTCACTGCGCGAGTTATCATTCGAGCAGTTGGAAGAAGCGAAAGCAAAATTTGATTCGGTCTATCAGGAGCAATTGGACGAGATCAACAAAGCTCGTGAATTGGCAGAAGAGCGCAAGCGTAAAGTCAGTGAATTTGTCAGCCTGCTCGCAGATGCTGGAATAAATCCGCATGAACTGCTGGCCGAAGCAGAAGCTGTCGGAACGAAAGCCCCTCGTGGCCCGCGTATGCCACGCGAACCGAAATATCAGTATGAAGAAAATGGTGTCGTTAAAACCTGGACCGGCCAGGGCAGAACGCCGAAAGCCATTGCCGATCAGCTGGCAGAAGGCTTCGACCTGAGCGACTTCCTGATCAAGTAGTCGACTGCAAGAGACAAACAGAACCGCCTTCGATGGCGGTTTTGTTGTTTCTGCGACCGATCACGGTAAAGAGCCGGTGGTCGGGAGCCTTGACCCAGGCCAAATGAGCGGGTGTTTTAGGGTCTTCATAAATTTTTGTAAAAGTGTCAAACCCAGTGCTGGTGCGGTCTGGCGGCTAGGCAATTTAACATATTATCGGGGGTGACGCGGTGAGGCTTTTGAAGGGCTTTAGAGCCACCACATGACAGACGTCCCCCTGCTGGCCATAATGGGGCTGGCCGACCGGAGCTGGTGGCCGTCACGACTATATAAAGGAAGAGGATGGATCGCAGATGTTGGGATTGCGCGTGGAGTACCCGATAGCACGAGGTGAGTATTCGACCGGGGTGGTGATTGCTCACGATCCGGTGAGTGATGATGTGAAGGTGCAGGATGAGGTCGATGGTGAGGTCTATCGTGGCTCTGCCGACCAGATCACTGTGCTCACTGATTGATGGTACACGGCAGCGGCTGACCCGATCCGTCGCTGCACACAATTTCCGACCAAGACACTGGCATCCCCGAGCCGGTCACGCATTTTTCCCCTGAACGTCCACCTGCAGACTCGCTGGAAGCCTTCCGCTCGCTAAGTCCCCCTCACTGTTCGAAAACCCAGCAAATGAGTCCGGCTCTGGACGAGAACTCTCGATGAGATATAATAGGAATTATATCTCATCGAGACCCAGGAGCAGGATATGGCCATCCATCTACGTTGCGCATTTGACACCTACTACTTAGGTGATACAGCAATCATGCTGATCGACCGAAGCGAGCCGTTCTTCGCTTCGGTGACCAATGATGCCGACCAGGTGATCCCCTGGCTGGAGCAGAACGTCGATGGTGGGATTGGCCAGCGGAAGGTTTACTACCGTGATACCGATGGCCGCTATGACGAATTGTTGGTCAAAAATGGCCAGTTTGACGGCTTCAAAGCCTGCACCGCCAGTCAACAGACCCATTTCAGAAACTTTTATTACGCCAGTCCAGCTACGTTATGACCGCCTTGGTGACATCCCACTCCCTGCTCCCGCCCGCTGGTGTCGCGGGCCCGGTGCAACTCGACACTCAAGCGCTACGTCCGGATGACCTGTCGGAGCTGATGCGTCAGGGACGGTTGCGCGGAATACGGATAGAAGAAGACCCGCGGATCCAAGAAGCCATGAGCCGCTTTAGGCAGGAATTTCTGGATTCGCAGGACGCTTACTCACCCCGAACCGTCATGCAACTGCGCTCGATGTGGGGTCAGTTTGACGAGTGGTGCATTGCAAATGAGCTGCAGTCTTGCCCTGCAGAATTGGAAACCGTAAAGCGTTATCTCTCACTTAGAGCGGAGGACAAGCACCGCAACACCCTGGCGATGGACAACTGGGCCATTGGCAAGATCCACCGAGAGAGTGGCTGCCCGGATCCGACCATCGACACCAGTGTGAAGAAATTGCTGAAGGCCCTGACACGCAAGAAGATCATAGCCGATGAAGGCATCAAGCAGGCGTCCCCTTTACGGGAATGTTACCTGGACGAATTGGAACATCGGTGGTCTCGCAGTCCACTGCTGGCCGACAAGCGGGACATCGCCATCTTGATGGTTGCCTATGAGTCGATGCTGCGGGTATCGGAACTGGCCCGCATTAAGCTCTGCCACTTGAAGGTCAACCCTGACCGGTCGGCCGTGTTGCTGATACCCCGGACCAAGACCAACCATTCCGGTGAGCCCGATGTGACTGTCCTTTCACGACAGGCTATGCGCTTGGTGCAGGACTACTTCGAACTGGCCGAACGTCGGTTCGACACATCCTTGGATGAGCCGCTGTTTATCGGGATCACCCGTTACGGCAAGTGCGCTAACAGCCGGGAACCACTTCGCTATTCTACGTTTGACCGGCTCTATCACCGGGCGTGGGAGGTATTGGACCTCGAATCTGCCGGTATTCAGCCCTTTACCTGTCACTCGACTCGGGTTGGCGCGGCGCAAGATCTGGCCACCGCCGAGTTCAATGCCCTGCAGATCCAGCAGTCCGGCCGCTGGGCCAATGAGTCGATGGTGCTGCGTTATTGCCGCGGGATCATGGCCGAAGATGGGGCCATGGCCAAGTTCCGAAACCGTCGTCGATAAGAGATCATTGGTGGCCTTCCGTGTCCGAGAAAAACGTTTGTGCTCAAAGTTTTTCAAATTCACCAATGTATAATTCGCGTTGTTCAAAACAGGGAACTGTCGCGATCAGGACGCTTTCATGCTCGTAACTGACATGATCGTGGATGTATAAAGGAGAGGTGCATCCACAGGTGAATTGTCGGGCAGACGCAAGGAATGACACGACAAAATGATGGCTCATGACCATCATCTATGTCTCTGGGGTACGAGCCTTCACCGTCGCAAGTGAGGGCTTTTTTTGCAGACTTGAAAGGTGACCACCTTCATAGGTTCGCTATACCCCCTCCCAATGGCAGACCCGTTAGGTTCTCATACAGCCTACCTCTTCTAACATGAGCAACTTCCCTCGACATAATGGACATGTTTATGCCCCCTCTTCTTCGTGCAGTTTTTTTCTCTTTAGCGATCAGTTCTTTAGTGGCCTGTGGTCCGACAGATAAAGAGGTCTATCTCATGGATCTCCCTTCTCTGCACGTTGCTGCCACGGAGGGGAACGTGACGGCGCAAGTTCGTCTGGTCGAAATGTACCTGTCAGGCAATGGGGTTAAGAGAGATGCGAAGCTGGCCTTCGAATGGGCAAATAAAGCAACCGAACAGGGCAGCGTAAAGGGCCAATCTTTTCTCGGGCATATGTATATCCACGGTTTAGGCGTGCAGGCAGATCCCAAGAAAGGTCAGGAATTGGTCTTAAAGTCTGCGGAAGAGGGTGATCTAGACGCACAATTTTCCCTGTCGATGGACTACAGGAATGGATCCAATGGCATAGAAAAGGACTTTAAAAAAGGTGTCATGTGGCTTCGAAAGGTTGCCTTGAATGGTGAACCAGCGGCGCAAGAGCTTCTTGGTCTGTATTACTTACGTGGCGAAGATGTGCTTGAGAAGGACATCATAGAGGCATATGCGTGGTCTGCCTTGGCTGTAGAGAATGGAGCCGATGCAAGTAGAACGCGCGACGAGGCCCAGGCTGAGTTACGGCCAGATGATATGGAAGCCGCCAAGACCCTGTTATCGCGCTATAGAGATGAATACAAACCGAAAGACTAGGTGCAACCAGCACCCGAGGCGCTAAGTGGGCCCCCATCGCTTACCCGGTGAGCGCTTTTATCCCTGTCTTGTTCGATACCACGTCATCACCCCACCCTGCGAAGGGCGCTTTTCTACCTCGAAGAGTTGGGTGTGGTGAATGACCTCCCGCCAGCTGCTGCAGTCGTATTGGTTGGGTGATAAATCCGGCCACCCGTGGGTTTGAATGTGGTGGATCGCGTCGTTGAGCGGGGTCCAGCCGTCGATGGCGAGGGCTTCCTCGGCCAGCTGCAGCTGTTGCACGATGGTGGTGGCTTCCCAGTTATCGACGGGTTGGCCTGGGGTGTTGCCGTAGAGAATTTGATGCTCAAAGGGTGTGGATCTCACGATTTCCGCCATGGCTTGTTGGCTGCTTTTGAAGGATTCCAACAAGGAGTGCAGCGTTCTTAAGCTCTCCCTGATGAAGTGGAGTGCTTCCGCCAGATAGATGATTGCCTCTTGGCAGCTGGCCTCCGAATGGGTGTCAAAACGGCCATGGAAGCCGTGAACCAGCTCATTGCGTAACTTCAGTAGTTGCGTGAGCCTTTCGTTCAACCATCCTCCAAACTCCTCATCGAAACCATAGCTGATGCTGATATGTGGCCCGGTGAAGGACTCCTCATCAACCTCTGGCTTGTCCTCTGCCGTCGTTCTCTCGCAGAACTGCGTTATCAAATATCCTAGTGTTTGGTTACCTAGTACCTGTCGCTCACGCTCAATCTGCCCGGCCAGCTCAGCTGGGATTCCGCTGATCCGCAGAGTGGGCAAGACCACCTTGAGTATCATCTCGAACTTATTCATGTTGAGAAGGCAGCGACCGTACTGCAGGGCGATGTGGTCTTTTAATGCCGTCAATACCGGCGGATCGTTCACCGGGCCATGTCCATCCATGCAGTAATGTCCTTGTGCTGCTTGCCTCATGAGTTCGTTGAAGCACATTACCATGGTACAGGCATGTTGTGGGGAGTGGCGTATCGTCACTGGGGGCCCGCGATACCAGGGTTTCGTGGGCGGATTTACCCTCTCGATGTCCGGCGAGGACAATACGAACCTATGCCTAACGTCGTCTCCCTGGACGATCTGTTCTCCCCCTTTCCTTCTGCCTTTTTGCGGTTGCTTAGGAGTCCTAATGCCGTCCGCCACGGGTTACACTGGCAGTTGTCCGGATCCTCACCTCAACCGTAGCGGTGCGTTATGCAGCAAGAGTCACCTACTCACATCAGAGAGCATTTCTTCTACGTCTCCATAGCGAAGCATCTCTTTCAACATCCCCGCCATGGCATTGTGTCCGTGGTAGACCCCATCCGTGTGAAGGAAGCCTCGATGTACGGGCTGAGTCCGCTCATCCTGTACGGATTGAGCGTGCCGGGCACCAGCGTGCATTGGCTGGCGTTTTCCACTTGCGAGAAGCCGCTGAGCTTTATGCAGGTGTTGCAGGATGCGTGGTTAACCGGCAGTGGATTGCGTGGTCAACCAGACATCCTTCGGATCAATAAGCACGTCGCGCAGTCATGTCCTGGTTTGTCAGCGCAATTGGCCCGTATTGGGGTGGAGGTCAGACAGACTGAGCTTGGGGATAAATCCCATCCGGCGGCGCTGCGTACCGCACAAAATGAGGCCAACTGGCTCTTTGAGACGAACAGGATCTTGGATAGCCACGGACTGGGAGGCCCTGTTCCAGACGATGCGGTTTTGGCGCTGTGCAGAGCCGCGTTCCAAACGCATGAGTGGAAGTCGCGGTTTCCTGGTGTAGGCACAGAAAGAAGGGATCTGATGTACCGGGGGAGCCCGCAGAATTCGGAAAAAATCGTACGCTAAGGTTTTCCGGGCATCCGTAAGGGCCGAAACTTCCCGTCTTCCAGTCTGCGGCTCTGCCGCCAGACGTAATCGCCGGTTAGGTTGATGTGCTCCCAGCCCAGCGGCGACAGGAATTGCAGCAGCTCGCCGTCCACCGGCTTGCCGGCCTCGACCAACCCCTGGGTGGCGCGTTCCAGGTACACCGTGTTCCACAGCACGATAGCCGCCGTCACCAGGTTGAGGCCGCTGGCCCGGTAGCGCTGCTGCTCGAAGCTCCGATCCCTGATTTCCCCAAGGCGGTTGAAGAACACCGCCCTGGCCAGCGAGTTGCGCGCCTCACCTTTGTTCAGGCCGGCATGCACGCGGCGGCGCAGTTCAACACTTTGCAGCCAGTCCAGGATGAACAGCGTGCGCTCGATCCGGCCCAGCTCGCGCAGGGCCACGGCCAGTCCGTTCTGGCGCGGGTAGCTGCCGAGCTTGCGCAGCATCAGCGAGGCGGTGACGGTGCCCTGCTTGATCGAGCTGGCCAGGCGCAGGATGTCGTCCCAGTGGGCACGCACGTGCTTGATGTTCAGGGTGCCGCCGATCAGCGGGCGCAACGTCGGGTAGGCTTGCACGCCCTGCGGCACGTACAGCTTGGTTTCGCCGAGGTCGCGGATGCGCGGCGCGAAGCGGAAGCCTAGCAGGTGCATCAGGGCAAAGACGTGATCGGTGAAGCCGGCCGTGTCGGTGTAGTGCTCCTCGATCCGCAGGTCGGACTCGTGGTACAGCAGGCCGTCGAGCACATAGGTGGAATCGCGGACGCCGACATTCACCACGCGGGTGCTGAACGGCGCGTACTGGTCGGAGATATGGGTATAGAACAGCCGTCCCGGCTCGCTACCGTACTTCGGGTTGACGTGCCCGGTGCTCTCGCCCCGGCCACCCGCGCGGAAGCGCTGGCCATCGGAGGATGAGGTCGTGCCGTCGCCCCAGTGGGCGGCAAAGGCGTGGCGATACTGGTGGTTGACCAGCTCGGCCAAGGCCGCCGAATAGGTTTCGTCGCGGATGTGCCAGGCTTGCAGCCAGGACAGCTTGGCGTAGGTCAGGCCGGGGCTCGACTCGGCCATCTTGGTCAGCCCGAGGTTGATCGCATCACCGAGGATTGCGGACAGCAGCAACGTCCTGTCTTTGGCCTCGGCCCCGTCCTTCAAGTGGGTGAAGTGGCGGCTGAAGCCCGTCCAGTCGTCCACGTCCATCAGCAGTTCGGTGATCTTGATGCGCGGCAGTAACTGGCTGGTTTGGTCGATCAGCGCCTGCGCCCGATCCGGCACCGCCGCATCCAGCGGGGTGATTTTCAGCCCTGACTCGGTGAGGATGGCATCGGGCAGCTCGTTGTCCTTGGCCAGGCGGGTGACGGTGGCCAACTGCTCGTCCAGCAGCTGCAAACGCTCTTCCAGGTACTGGTCGCTGTTCGGGTTGATCGCCAGGGGCAGGGCCTGCTCGCGCTTGAGTGCGGCGAACTTCTCGGCCGGCAGCAGGTAGTCGTCGAAGTCGCGGAACTGCCGCGAGCCCTTGACCCAGATGTCGCCGGAGCGCAGGGCGTTCTTCAGCTCGGACAGGGCGCAGATTTCGTAGAATTTCCGGTCGAGGCCTTCCGGGGTGATCACCAGCGGCTTCCAGCGCGGCTTGATGAAGGCCGTGGGTGCATCGGCCGGCACCTTGCGCAGGTTGTCGGCGTTCATCTCACGCAGGGTCTGCACGGCTGCCAGCACGCCTTGCGCGGCCGGCGCGGCGCGCAGTTCCAGCACCTCCAGCAAGGCCGGCGTGTAACGGCGCAGGGTGGCGAAGTTCTCGCCGACCAGGTGCAGGTGGTCGAAGCCTTCCGGCCGGGCCAGCAGCTCGGCCTCGCTGACGCTCTCGGTGAACTCGTCCCAGGGAATCACCGCCTCGATGGCGGCATAGGGGTCGCTGCCGCTTTCCTTCGCTTCCAGCAGCGCCTGGCCGATCCTGGAGTACAGGCGCACCTTGTCGTTGATCGCCTTGCCCTGCTTCTGGAACTGCTGCTGATGCTTGTGCTTCGCGCCGCTGAACAGCTTGACCAGGATGCGGTCATGCAGATCGACCAGCTCATCGATCACGGTCGCGGTGCTCTCCAGCACCACGGCGGCCAGGGTCGCGTAGCGGCGCTGCGGCTCGAACTTACCGAGGTCTTTGGGCGTCATCTGCCCACCCTCGCGGGCCAGCTTGAGCAGGCGGTTCTGGTGGATGTGCCGGCCCAGGCCTTCGGGCAAGTCCACCAACTGAAATGTCTTCAGCCGCTCGATGTGTTCCAGCATGTGCCGAGAGTTGGGTTTCAGCGGTGCCTGGCGCAGCCAGGTCAACCAGGTGATGCTGCTGCCGGCCTTGAGCTTCAACAGCTCGTCCAGCTTGGCCCGATGCGAGTCCGTGAGTGGTTCGACCAGGGCGCGGTAGACCCGCCGATTGGCTCGCGCAATGGCTTCCGAGCAGGCCCGGTCAATCACGCTCAGCGCCGGCAGGATGCGTCGTTTCTGCCGTAGGCTCTCCAGGGCCTGACCGGCCAGCAGCAAGCCTTTGTCGGTCTGCTGGGCCAGCTCGGTTAGCTCGCGCACCAGGGCGCGGAAGTCGGACAGGCCGAACGGGGCCAGTTGCAGGTAGGTGCGCAGTTCCTGGGCATGCTCGCGACGGGTCACGTCGCGCTCGCCGTACTTTGCCCAGCTCGCCGGCTCGGCCTGGACTTGCTTCGCCACCCACAGGATGACCGGCTCGGGCAGCTCGCTGTCGGTTCCCAGCGCGTAACCGGGGTAGCGCAGCAGGCAGAGCTGCACGGCGAAGCCGAGGCGGTTGGCGTCGCCGCGTCGCTGGCGGATCAGCGACAGGTCGGAGTCGTTGAAGGTGTAGTAGCGGATCAGGTCATCCTGGCTTTCCGGCAGCGCAAGCAGGGTGTCCCGCTCCGTGGCCGAGAGGATCAAGCGACGCGGCATGTGTCAGTCGTCCGTGCGGAGGTACTGGTAGAGGGTTTCCCGGCTGATGTTGAACTCGCGGGCAAGCTGCGCCTTGGGCTCGCCGGCCGTCGCTCGCTGCCGCAGGGTAGCAGCCTGCTCATCGGACAGGGCTTTCTTGCGGCCCCGGTACGCGCCACGCTGCTTGGCCAAGGCGATGCCCTCACGCTGCCGCTCGCGGATCAGGGCGCGCTCGAACTCAGCGAAGGCCCCCATCACCGACAGCATCAGGTTGGCCATCGGCGAGTCCTCGCCAGTGAACACCAGGCCCTCCTTCAGGAACTCGATGCGCACGCCGCGCTGAGTCAGCTTCTGTACCAAGCGACGCAGGTCATCGAGGTTGCGGGCCAGCCGATCCATGCTGTGCACCACCACTGTATCGCCTTCGCGGACGAAGCTCAGCAGCGCTTCGAGCTGGGGGCGCTGGGTGTCCTTGCCCGATGCCTTGTCGGTGAACACCTTGCTCACCTGGGTTTGTTCCAGCTGGCGTTCCGGGTTCTGGTCAAAGCTGCTGACCCGGACGTAGCCGATGCGGTGCCCCTGCACGATGTCTCCTTGGTTGAAGGCGGCTTAAGTGCACTTTCTGTTCCGTTGTGCCTCAAAGCCCATTTCTGTCAGGCTGAAATCTATAACCTTCGCGGGCATGTGTCAAAAAATGGGAAAGCAGACTCTATTCTGACTGTCGTTTTCAGAAGACGGCTGCACTGAACGTCAGAAGCCGACTGCACTATAGCAGCGGAGGGGTTGGATCCATCAGGCAACGACGGGCTGCTGCCGGCCATCAGCGGACGCAGGGAGGACTTTCC
>NZ_JABERS010000073.1:0-10282 GCF_013168745.1 Aeromonas sp. TW 6
ATGATCAAACTCTTCAATTTAAGTTTGGTTGCTTCGAAAAGCGGCTCAATGAATTGCTGAATTAACTGCTGCAACTAAAAGTTGCTTTGGTCACTTCATCAGACATTGAAAATCAAAAATTGTTTTTGATGCTCGATGCTGCGAGTGCCCACACAGATTGCTTGATTCAAATTGTTAAAGAGCGTCACGCTTATCGCGTTGAGGAGGCGCATCTTACGCTCCTCACTTCGAAAGTCAAGCGGTTGTTTTCGCTTTTCTTTCGGCGCCCACTTCGCTAGGAAGCTGGCTCATCAGGTTGGCGTGTTCCGCCGTGCTGGTAGGGGCGCATTATAGGGAGGCCGGTTGCGATGACAAGGGATTTTTTGAAGAAAGTCACGGAAACTTCAAATTATCCAGTTAGAAACAACTTACCCAGTGTATATATACAATGTTATCCACAAGCTGATGATTTCAGCCCTCTTTTATTGGCATTTATCAGGATCTTCCTGGCTGAAGGAATGCCATACTGAAGCGGATAATTTGCCTCAAGTGGTCCATGGTAGCGTCTGGTCGTAAAGCTGGTTACCATGAAGGTGAATAGAGTGTTGCACCTTTTTTGCTTTCATTTACAAAAGGTCTTTAAAGATGAATTTATCCAAGTTTCCCGTCTATGTGCAGGCAGCAGTTCTTGCTCTGGTATTGGCGCTGCTCGGCTATCTGGTTGCCCAGGCCCTGCAGTTCTCTCTGAAAGTCGAAGTCATTTTTGCCGCCGGTCTGGCCATTGGCGGTTTCGTGGTACCGCTCTTCCTGAACCGTGCGCCTGCCACCGCCCTCGAACAGGCGACCAGCCAGGAGACCTGTACCTTATATGTAGGCAACCTGCCCTATCGCGCCAACGAGATTGCGGTGCGCGAACTCTTTGCCGAGCAAGGTCAGGTACTGTCAGTTCGTCTGATGAAGGACAAGGCCACCGGCAAACGCAGGGGCTTCGGGTTTGTGGAGATGCCTGTCGCCGATGCGGCCAAGGCCATCGCCGCGCTCAATGACAAGGAGTATCAGCAGCGCACCCTGAAAGTGCGTGAAGCAAATGACAAGCGGGACCGGGATGAGAAGGACGTCAACGACGTCGACGCCTGATATTCAGTACACCACCTCTTCGAGTGACGACAGCCCCCAAGCTTGCAAGGGGGCTGTCAGTTTCTGGGCCCCTGCATCCAGTCGCGTGCAGTAGGCACGTCCCGTCCCCTCGCCAGGCGCCTGGACCGGCAGTGTCGCCAGCAGATGCGCCACCCGCCTTGCCACGGCAAGACCCGAATCGACCAGTTGGCATTCCGGCATCAGCTGTTTGATCTCTTCGTTGAGCAACGGGAAGTGGGTACATCCCAGCACCAGGGTATCCGGCCTCTCCTCCCCTTCCATCCAGTCTGCGAGCACCTCTCTGAGCAGGGCCATATTGACCGGCAACCCCGCCAGCTTGCGCTCGGCTTCGATAACCAGTTCGGTGGCCCCCTTCAGCAGCACATGCTTGCCCGGGGCGAACTGGGCGATGAGTTCATGGGTATAGTCACGGCTGACGGTGCCGGGCGTTGCCAGCAGACCGATGTAGCCGTTACGGGTCAGGGCGGCGGCAGGCTTGATCGCGGGGACCACGCCGACCACGGGAATGCTGAGTGCGGTACGCAGGGATGGCAGGGCAATGGTGCTGGCGGTATTGCAGGCGATCACCACCAGATCGATGGCGTGCTCGGCCACCATGTGGCTGACCAAGCCGGTGCAGGCAGAAATCAGCTCTGGTTCGCTCAACTCGCCATAGGGGAAGTGGGCGTTGTCGAAGCAGTAGAAATAGTTGTGTGCCGGCAGGGTGCGACGGATCTCCCCATAGACGGTCAAGCCGCCCATACCGGAGTCGAACACGAGAATATTGGCCACCAGAGCTCCCCCTTGGATGCGAGGCGGCGATCATACTCCCGCCAACGGCCAATAGAAAAGGCCCCGTACAAGACGGGGCCTCGCTTTTTCCTCTCTATATAAGTAGAGCAGCGGATCAGAGACGGTAGTCGGCGGTCAGCTTGAACTCGGTGCCCGGTGAGGCATAGCCATAGGCCGGAACATAGTCACGATCGAACAGGTTGTCGATGCGTCCTCCCAGGGTCAGCTGTGGCAGCACTTCGTAGCTGGCCCCCAGATTGACCAGGGTGTAGGAGCCCAGCACCACTCGCTCAGCCGGGAAGCTGCTGAAGTTCTTGTCATCCCGTTTGCCCACGTAGAGCAACTCGGTAGACAGATCGACCGGGCCCAGCTGCGCCTGGGTCAACCAGCTCGCCTTCTGCTTGGCACGGCGCAGCAACTGCTGGTCCCCCTCGTTCTTGTCTTCGGTCTTGGTGTAATCGAAGCTCAGATCGTGATGAAGCGGGCCGGTTTCCAGCCCAAGGGCCACTTCCACACCCCGGATCTCGGCATCCGTGTTACCCGGTTTGCAGGTGGAGAATGCACTCTGGCAGGAGATCAGGTTCTCGATCTCGTTGCGATAGAGGTTCACTGACCAGTCCCAGGCGGTGTAACGGCCGGAGAAGTCCAGCTCCAGGTTCTTGCTCTCTTCCGGCTTCAGATCCGGGTTCTCATAACCTGGGTAATAGAGGTCGAGGAAAGTCGGTGCCTTGAAGGCCGTGCCATAACTCAACCGGATGTTGTGGTTCTCATTAATGTCCAGCCCTGCTGCCGCAGACCAGGTGTTGTTGCGGCCATATTGATCGTTGTCATCGGTACGACCGGACAACTCACCCAGCAGCGCCTGCCAGCGGTAGCTCGCCACGGCGAACAGGCCCGTGTTGTCGCGATCTGGCGCATTGAACGACTGACCATAGCTGCGGGAATCTGACTTCATCTGTTCCTGCTGCCAGTCGGCACCACCGGTCAGAGACAAACCTTCCACACCGCTCCAGTTGTTGATCCAGGAGAAACGGGTCAGACCGGTGTGGATGGGCTCGGCACTGGACTCCCCATTGCTCTCCCACCAGCTCTTCAGCTTGTTCTCGCCGTAGCTGGCTTCCAGCCGGCTGCTCAGGGCGCCGCTCTGATACTTGAGACCGCCATCGTACTGGAAAGCCTGCACCCGGCTCTGATCCGACGACATATAGGGGTCGTCCATCTCGGTCTGGTTGTCATAGCCCTGGGCGTTGAAATCGGCGCTCCAGGCGTCGTTGAACGCGTGGTTCAGCCCGAACTGGCCGTTCAGGCTGTCAAAACCGTCCCTATCCGGCTGCTGGGCACCGGCGACCACGTCGAAGCCATCGGTGCGCTCATAGCCCACCAGCAGGTTCATGTCGGTCTGCTCGTCCAAGGCCTGCACTGTACGCACCTGACCCTGGCCGTAGCCATGGCTGCCCACGCCGCCCTTCAGGTGGGTTTCGCTGCCGTTCTTGGCCGAGGTCTTGGAGATGAGGTTGATAACACCACCAATGGCATTGGCACCATAGACGGCGGCGCGCGGACCGCGGATGTATTCGATGCGCTCGATATTGTCGAGGGGGATCTGGCTCAGATCCGGTGTGCCGGCCACCATGGCGGCAACGGGACGACCATTCATCAGCACCAGGGAGTGGTTGGAGTTGGTGCCACGGATAAACAGACTGCTGACATGACCGCGGCCACCCAGCGTCGTGATCTGTACCCCTGGCAGGGTCTTCAGCAGATCCGGCAGGCTCTGCACCTGGCGAGCCTCGATCTCGGCGCGCTCTATCACCATGACGGGGGCGAGCACGGTGCTGGCAGGTTGTTCCACCCGGTTGGCGGTCACCACCATGGTGGGGTTGACGGGGATGGTCATCTGTTGGGCAAAGGCCGCCGTTGGCAACAGGGCAGCCGCCAATAATGTCTTGGACATGAGAGATCCTTAAGTTCGCGTAAGCATCTACTTCGTGGCCGGTTTCTCTCGGCCCGAAATACGAACTTTGGCAGGTCTTCGGGCTTGGGGGCTGATGGCCTACGGCGACGGCTTCCCACCTGACGGCAGTGCCCTGATGTCGCTTCGTTCCCCCTTACCGCTGCGCGCCAGCTCCGGATTCTCACCGGATTCCCTTTTAAGCATGATGCGCCAAAGCGGGGGGATTATAGGCAGAGCCGTCTTGGATGTATAGCCATCCAGATTTCTATTTTTTATTTTCCAGTGCCGCCAATCGCTGGCTGGCCCCCTCCATCACCGCCTTCACGCCGGGGTGGGAGAGATGACGGCCGGCCGAGACCAGATAGTAGGAGAGGGTGACCTCGGGCAGGGTGGCAATCCGTTCGACACCATAGACGCGGGTTATCTCCTCCCCCATGGCGAGCGGAGCCGGAAAGATCCCCATCCCCGCCTTGCCAAACGACTTCATCAGGGCAGAGTCATCGAACTGGCCGACCAGGTGGGGATGGATACCCTGCTGGTGATACCAGACCAGCAAGCGATCATGAGTCACCGACTTTTCACCCGGGATCAGCACGGGCAACCCCTCCAGCGCGGCGGGAAACCCCTTGCGGGCCTGCGCCGCCAGCGCCGGGCTGGCAAACAGGGCCAGCGGGCTGCGCCCCAGCTCGTGGTTATAGCCGCGGATGCCGCTGTCGGGGGGCAGCGGGCGGTCGGTTAGCACCATGTCCAATTTGTGTCTGGCCAGCTCGCTGAAGAGCTGGTCGGGCCGCTCCTCATGGCAGATCAGCCGAAGCGGGGTCGCCAGTGCCATGGCCGGCGCCAGCAGTTCGAATGCCAGGGTACGGGGGACTGACGCGGTAATCCCCACCTGCATGGTCAGCTCCTGGCTGGCGTGGCGCAAGGAGTGCTCCAGCTCGGCGCCGAGCGAGAAGATGGCCCCGGCCTGTTCGAGCGCCTGGCGACCGGCCGCCGTCAGCACGAGCCGCCTGCCCACCCTGTTGAACAGCGCCACGCCGAGGGATTGCTCCAGCTCGGCCACCTGGCCGCTGATGGTCTGCGGGGTCAGATGAAGTTGCTGCGCCGCCCGCGTCACGCCACCGCTGCGGGCCACATGCCAGAAGTAGTAGAGCTGCTTGTAGTTGAGCATCGGACCCCTTATCAGTTTTTACCGAACAACCATCAATCAAAATCTGATTTTATCGAAGCATCATGCACTCTAGCATGCAACCACCCTGTGGACTGCTCCCGCGAGTCATCATGTTGGATGTTGTTGTTCTCTTTTTCCTGTTTGGCCTGCTGGCCGGTTTGATACGTTCCGAGCTCAAACTACCACCCGCCCTCTACGATACTCTCTCCCTCTTTTTGCTGCTGGCTATCGGCCTCAAGGGCGGCGTCGGGCTGGCCCAGCAATCCCTGCTCCCCCTGCTGCCCCAGCTGGCGCTGGTGATCCTGCTCGGCGTGGTGCAGACCCTGCTCGGTTTTGCCCTGCTGCGCATCAAGATGAACCGGATCGATGCCGCCGCCACCGCCGCCCACTACGGTTCGGTCAGCGTGGCCACCTTCGCGGTCGGGGTGAACTGGCTCACCGAGCGCGGCATCGACTTCGAATCCCAGCTCTCCATCTTCCTGGCAGTGATGGAGATCCCGGCCATCCTGGTCGGCATAGTGCTGGCGCGTGGTGTGAGTCGCCAGACCCGCTGGCGGATGCTGGCCCACGAGACTTTCCTCGGCAAGGGGGTCACCCTGCTGCTCGGCGGCATGGCCATCGGCTACCTGGCCGGACCGGAAGGGGTCGCTCCCCTCAAACCGCTCTTTGTCGACCTGTTCAAGGGAGCGCTGGCCCTGTTCCTGCTGGAAATGGGCCTCATTGTCGCGCGCCAGTGCCAGGACCTGCGCCGTCACGGTCTGTTCCTGCTCGGCTTCGCTCTGCTGATGCCGCTCGCTTCGGCCGGACTGGGATTGGCCGTCGGCAAGCTGATGGGGCTCTCCCTCGGCGGATTGACCCTGCTTGCCATCCTGGCCGCCAGCGCTTCTTATATTGCCGTACCCGCCACCCTGCGCATCGCCCTGCCCCAGGCCAATCCCGGACTGTCGCTGAGCGCCGTGCTGGGGGTCACCTTCCCGTTCAACATCATGCTGGGGATCCCGCTCTACCACAGCTGGGCCCGCCACTTCATGGAGTAGCCATATGCAGACCGAGACCCGCACCCTGTTGACCATAGTGACAGAGGCCACCCTGGAACCCACCCTGCTGCGCACCCTGACCCGAGAAGGGTTGCGCGGCTATACCATCACCGATGCCCGGGGCCGGGGAGACCATGGCGAACGCAACGCCAGCTGGAGTGAAAGCGGCAATATCAGGCTGGAGGCGATCTGCACTCGCGAGCAGGCCGAACGATTGATGGAACATATTAAGATCCGTTACTACCCCGATTACGCTATGATTGCGTTCCTGCAAACGGTCGAAATAGTGCGACCCGAGAAATTCTGAGCCGGCATGCCGGCTTGTTTTGCCAACCAGAGACAAACGTTTGACTGCAAGGAGTAGTAATGAGCACCCCTCCCCTGATCGGCCTGGTAATGGGCTCCGACTCTGACTGGCCCGTGATGCAGGCCGCCGCCCGCATCCTCAAGGAGCACGGCGTGCCCTATGAAGCGCGCGTCGTATCCGCCCATCGCACCCCGGATCTCCTGTTTGAATATGCCGCCAGTGCGCGCGAACGCGGCCTGCGCGCCATCATCGCCGGTGCCGGCGGTGCCGCCCATCTGCCGGGCATGCTGGCCGCCAAGACCACGATTCCGGTGCTGGGCGTGCCGATCCCGACCCGCCAGCTCAAGGGGATGGACTCCCTGCTCTCCATCGTGCAGATGCCCAAGGGCGTACCGGTCGCCACCTTCGCCATCGGCGAGGCGGGTGCCGCCAACGCCGGCCTGTTTGCAGTGTCCCTGCTCTCCGTCGCTCAGGACGGCGACGCTCCCCGTTATCATCAGCAGCTCGACGGCTTCCGCGCCAAGGAGCGCGATCGGGTGCTGGCCCTCACCCTGGAGGAGCCGGCATGATACTGCCTCCCGCTACCCTCGGCATGCTCGGCGGCGGCCAGCTCGGCCGCTATTTCGTGATGTCTGCCCACCGCCTCGGCTATCAGGTCATCGTGCTGGATCCGGATCCCGCCAGCATCGCCGGCGCCGCCGCCGACGATCAGATCATCGCAGCCTATGACGACGCCGATGCCCTGGCCGAACTGGCCCGCCGATGTGATGCCATCACCTGCGAGTTCGAGAACGTGCCCGCCACCTCCCTGGCCCTGCTGGAGCAGCACAAGCCGGTGCGCCCGGCCGCGAGCGCGGTGCGCGTCTGTCAGGATCGCCGTGAAGAGAAGGCCTTCCTGGCCCGTGCCGACGTACCCGTCGCGCCGAACCTGACCCTGCTGCCCCACGAGCCGCTGCCGGCCCTGTCGGACGACCTCTTCCCCACCATCCTCAAGACCGCCCGCGAGGGTTATGACGGCAAGGGGCAGTGGACCATTCACCAGGCCAGCGAGCTGCCGGCGGCTCTGGCCGCCAGCGGCGTACCCTGCGTGCTGGAAAAACGCCTGCCACTGGAAGGGGAGTTTGCCCTGACGCTGGCGCGCAGCCCAAGCGGTGCCATCAGCGCCCTGCCCCTGGTGCAGAACTGGCACAGCGGCGGCATCCTGGATCAGACCCGCTCCCCGGCCAACGTGCCCGCCCTGGAGGCCGAGGCCCAGCGCATCGCCGAGCACATCATCGCCGCCCTCGACTACGTGGGCGTGCTGACGGTGGAGTTCTTCCTGGTCGGCGGCCAGCTGCTGGTCAACGAGATGGCGCCCCGCCCCCACAATTCGGGTCATCCCAGCATCGACAACGCCGGCTGCAGCCAGTTTGAGCTGCAGGTACGCGCCCTGTGCGATCTGCCCCTGCCGGCAAAAGCCGAGGTGCAACCCGCCATCCTGCTCAACCTGCTCGGTGATCTGTGGCAAGACGGCACCCCGGACTGGGCCGGTGCCCTGGCCCTGCCCGGGGTGCACCTTCACCTCTATGGCAAGGGCGAAGCCCGCCCCGGCCGCAAGATGGGCCACGTCACCGTCACTGACCGCGACTGGGCGGCGGTCGAGGCCACCGCGCACCAGCTGCGTGCCCTGCTGGGTCTGCCTCCGCGCTGAGTCCACCCCTTGACATGCAAAGACCCGGGCCAAGGCCCGGGTCTAATGAGATGGTCACCCCCACCCTGTGAGCGGTACGCTGACAGGGTGTTTTTCTTTCAGGAGAGGCCATCATGGAAAACGTTGCGCTTATTGGTATTGATCTCGGGAAGGTGCGAATAAGCGGGGAAATTCTTCTCGGCTGACTCAGGGAAGGTGCGAACAAGTCCCTGATATGAGATCATGTTTGTCATCTGGAGCCATGAAAAAGGGTTCATCATGAGTCATCAGCTCACCTTCGCCGACAGTGAATTCAGCAGTAAGCACCGTCAGACCAGAAAAGAGATTTTCTTGTCCCGCATGGAGCAGATCCTGCCATGGCAAAACATGGTGGAAGTCATCGAGCCGTTTTATCCCAAGGCTGGTAATGGCCGGCGACCTTATCCGCTGGAAACCATGCTACGCATTCACTGCATGCAGCATTGGTACAACCTGAGCGATGGCGCGATGGAAGATGCTCTGTACGAAATCGCCTCCATCCGTCTGTTTGCCCGGTTATCCCTGGATAGCGCCTTGCCGGACCGCACCACCATCATGAATTTCCGCCACCTGCTGGAGCAGCATCAACTGGCCCGCCAATTGTTCAAGACCATCAATCGCTGGCTGGCCGAAGCAGGCGTCATGATGACTCAAGGCACCTTGGTCGATGCCACCATCATTGAGGCACCCAGCTCGACCAAGAACAAAGAGCAGCAACGCGATCCGCAGATGCATCAGACTGGATTTGACCCCATAGGTCCAGACACTTTTTCCCGCTTAGGGTTGTGATACCCGACTGCGCAGAAATTCCCGGGGTGAACGGTATCCCAAGGCGCTGTGCGGGTGATGCTCGTTATAATGCTCAAACGCGATGGCCAAATTGCCTACCGCTGTTCGGCTATCTGTTTTCGGCATCATCTCGATATAGTCTCGCTTCATCGTCTTGACGAAGCTCTCAGCTATACCGTTGCTCTGTGGGCTTCTCACCGCAGTAGTTCTGGGCTCCAACCCGATTTCTCGTGCAAACGCGCGGGTCTCATGGGCTCGATACGCCGAGCCATTATCAGTCAGCCACTCTACCGGTGATGCCGGCAACGAATCCCCGAAGCGACGTTCGACAGACCTCAGCATGACATCTTGCACCGTGTCACTGTCGTAACCCCCGGTACTGGCAGCCCAATCCAAGGTTTCCCTGTCACAGCAGTCCATGGCGAACGTGACTCGTAGTTTTTCACCGTTATCGCAGCGAAACTCGAAGCCATCTGAGCACCAACGTCGATTGCTCTCTTTGACGGCAACACGCCCCTTATGTGCCCGCTGGGTCAATGGTGCAGCCGGTTTTCTTTCCAGCAGCAGGCCATGATCGCGCATGACGCGATATACCCGTTTGGCGTTTACCACAGGCTGTCGTGTTGCCTCTGACTGACGCCGTAACAGCGCCCAGACTCGGCGATAGCCATAGGAGGGAAGCTCAGCCATCGCCTCCATGATCCGGCCAAGTAAGGCAGCATCATCATGCTGGCGATGATGACGACCATCTTGCCAACCTGGTTTTCGATGAACACGAACGGATAGCTGCGCACGCGATACATTAAGGGCCTGGCTCACAGCACTTAATCGTCGTCCCCCGGCAACAAGGGCGCATGCACAATCCATTTTTTTGCTCGACCAACCTCCACGGCTTCTTTGAGGATCTCGTTCTCCATGGTCTTCTTCCCGAGCAGACGCTGGAGCTCTCGGATCTGCTTGATGGCAGCAGCCAACTCGGAGGCTGGAACAACATCCTCACCGGCGGTGATCGCCGTGAGAGACCCTTCCTGGAATTGCTTACGCCATTTGAAAAGCTGGTTGGCGTTGACGTCGTGCAAGCGAGCGACATGAGAGACGGTCATTCCGGGCTCAAAGGTCTGCTGCACGATGGAGATCTTTTCCTGCGGAGTCCGGCGTCGACGGCGCTCAGCCCCTGTTAACACTTCGACCATCTTCTCGTTGCGACTAGTACTGAACATAGTTCCAAGACTACCTCTTAAGTTAAGAGGGGCGAAGTGTCTGGATCTTCAAGGGGCCAATCTACAGACCAAGAAAGGCAATCAGTGGCACTTTGGCATGAAGGCCCACATTGGTGTCGATGCCAAGAGTGGCCTGACCCACAGCCTAGTCACCACCGCGGCCAACGAGCATGACCTCAATCAGCTGGGTA
>NZ_JABERS010000074.1:0-9790 GCF_013168745.1 Aeromonas sp. TW 6
GGTTACGGATCGAGATAGCGGGTGCGGCCATGATGATCTACCTGCAAAAGAGAGTAATAGATCAGAACGGCCGATCGCCGTCAAGCACTGAAAATAGCAAAATCAGGTGCGGAATGACGGTTTCATCATCCGCTATGTGTCGCCGCTGCTGATCCTGGTGGTGATGCTCAAGGGGCTGGGGCTGTTCTGAGCCGCGTAACCCGAAACAAAAAAGCGCCTATTGGCGCTCTTTTTGTCTTTTACCCCGATATGTCTTCATATCAGGCAGAGTCGTGACAGCTCCTCCTTGAGCTGCTCCAGGTTGCGCTCGACACAGGCTTCCCCCTCGTCGATGGCGTCGCTCGCGCGGTGGAAATCCATGATGGAGAGGTTGCCAAGGCGCGGGCAGAGCTGGATCTCGGGGGGATCCCCGGCCATCCGGGCACGGGTGATGCGCTCCTGCATGATGTTGATGGAGCCCGTCATCACCCCCCACATGCCGGGAGTACTGGGCTCGCGCTCGCCCCGGTTCAACCACTGGCTGAGCAGCCCCCCCTGCACGGGCTCGTCCGGTTCGTCGGTCCAGGGCTGGTGCATATCGGTGTTGAGGTTGACGGCGATCACCACCTCGGCTCCCATGGCGCGGGCCAGGGAGATGGGGACCGGGTTGACCACGGCCCCGTCCACCAGCCAGCGATCCTCCACCCGGGTCGGGGTGAGCAGGCCGGGCATGCCGCAGGAGGCGCGCACACACTGGCGAAGCGGTCCTTCCTGCAACCAGATCTCGCGACCGGTATCGAGTTCGGTGGCGACGCAGGCAAAGGGCAGCGGCAGGCTTTCGATGGCGGGATCCCCCAGATGGCCGGCGGCGATGCCAAATACCTTGTCACCGCGAAACAGGCCGCCGGAGAGGGCAGGATCGAGCAGCCCCATGACCTGCAGGCGGCTGAAGCCGCGCACCCAGCTCTCCAGCTTGTCCAGTTCACCAGCGGCATAGGCGGCGCCGACAAAGCTGCCGATGGAGCAGCCAGCCACCAGATCCGGCTTGACGCCCAGTCGCTCCAGGGCACGGATGATGCCGATGTGGGCCCATCCTCGGGCCGCACCGCTGCCCAGGGCCAATCCCAGACGGGGTTTTCGTGACACAGTTGCGTCTCCTGACATGAAGTGGGAGTCCAGCTTACTCCGGCTTATCCTGTCCGTCATCCCGCCACGCTTCGCTGCGATTGCGGCCGTTGGCCTTGGCCTGATAGAGGGCGATATCGGCGCGGCGGATCACCTCCTGCAAGGAGATGGCCGGTGACTGGCGACAGTGGCCCAGGCTGACGGTCACTTTCAACTCGGCCGCGATGGCGCTCCAGGGATGCTCTGCTATGCACAGACGAAGCCGCTCGGCCAAGGGGGCCAGAGGGATCGCTTCATCGGCGACGAGCAGCAGGAACTCCTCGCCGCCCCAGCGGATCAGGTGGCACTCCCGTGTCAGCAAGGACTGGCAGAGCTGCACCAGACGGATGAGGACCTGATCGCCCACCCCGTGGCCGAAACGGTCGTTGACCTGTTTGAAGTGATCGCAGTCAAACATGATGGCGCCGATGCGTTGGCGGCCTGCCAGGGCCTGGCGGTGTTCGAAGGCATCGAAGTAGTGGCGGTTGAAGGCGCCGGTCAGGGCATCGTGGCGCGACAGGTAGTTGAGGCGCCGGTTGAGGCGCTGGGCACGCAGGCTGGAGACGGTCGCCACCACCAGACAGAGAATGGTGATGAGCGCCGTTGCCGATTGCCACAACAGCGTCTGCAGCAGAGGCAGCAGCGGGATGCGATGGATGAGGGAGAGCGGTGTCTCCGGGATGGGGTAGACGAGCTGCAGGGCGCCCTGTTGCCACTCATATTCCGCTGACTGCGCCGTCCTGACCGGGGGCGGCGCGGTACCGGACTGGCTGCTGGCGAGGATCTGCTGATGGGCGTTGAGCAGGAACAGGGTGCCAATCCGGGGGGCGAGGCGGTGCAGGGTCTGCGCCAGCGTGACGGTCTGGATGTCGATGCTGAGCAGGCCAATGATCTGGCCGCCCTGGGTAATGGGCTGGGAGAGGGTGATCATCTGCCCCCGTCCGGCAAAATCCTGGTAGGGGCGCGAGAGCATGGCGTGCTCCAGGTGGGGATGCCTGGCCATCGCCTCCTGCCAGTAGGCCTTGCTGTAAATCACGGGATCGAAGCGAAACTGGCTGGATGGCACCCAGGGATAGAGGTAGATGAAATTGTCCGTACCGGTGAAGTAGATCCAGGCCACGTCCCTGTCCAGCAGCTTGCTGGCCGTGGCGAGCAGGGGGGAGAGGCTGAGGGCGAGATGTATTCTGGCTTGCCGCTCGCTGCCGTCATGGGGCAGCGGGCCCTGCCCGGTCAGGTTGCCGATGAGGGCGGGGGGCAGATCGACAGGGATGCGATCCAGATTGATGCCGTGCTCCCCGTCGGATTGCAGCGCCTGATAGAGCTGGCGAGAGAGCACGGACTGGGGATTGCTGCGCAGGCGCTCCTCCGCCTGGCCGCGCATGGCCTCAAGGAAGGTCTCCATCCGCTGGTGCTGGCTGCTGAGCTGGGTCGCGGCGTTGATGGTGTCACGCTTGTTGATCTCGGTAACCTGGCGAAACGCATGTTGCAGGGCGAGCAGCAACAGCAGCAGGCCGAGGCCCAGCAGCAGCCACTGCAATCGGTATCTGGCAAAGGCGGGGGAGGGAATGGACATGGGCGTACCGGAAGATGGCGAGAGTCGGCATCAGTGTAAGGCAGAACCCTGACGCGCGTGCCGACAAGATGCGTTTTTGATGATCTTCTCACCGGACTGTTACGTTTTGTCACATTTATACATAGTCACGGCATAGTCAGGGGGTAACATGGTGCCATCCTTGATGAAGCTATCTCTTCTTCCTCTCTCTTTGACTGCATGGATCTTGTGATGAAAACGCGCGTGTGGCTGTGGCTTTTCCCTCTTCTTCTATTGCTGGCGGCGGGCGCCTGGCATCTGCGGCAGGCTGAACCCGCCAGCAAGCCAGCACCAAGAGAGATCAATATCAGGGCCGAAACCGTCAGGCAGAGTCTGGCCGAGCCCTCCATCAAGCTGGTGAGCAAGCTTGCGGCCAATCGCTCCGTGGCCATCAGCCCCGAGGTGACCGGCCGCATTGCCACCATCGCGGTGAGCTCCGGCCAGCAGGTCACACAGGGGCAGACCCTGATCGCCCTGGATGCGGGCAAGCAGCAGGCGGAGCTGGCCGAGCAGAGCGCCAGCGTGCGCGACGAGGCTCGCAAGCTGCGGGACATGCGCAAGCTGGTGGCGCGAGGCGCCGTCACCACCTCGGAGCTGGAGGGGCAGGAGGCGACTGTCGCCCAGGCCCAGGCCCGGGTCGATGCGGCCCGTTACGAGCTCTCCCTGCGCACCCTGGCCGCCCCCTTCGACGGCACTGTCAGCCTCATCGATCTCAGCGAAGGAGCCCTGGTCAACAGCGGCGACGTGCTCTTGCATCTGGACGAGCTGGCAAAACTGCGGCTCGATCTGGCGGTGCCCGAGCGCTACCTCTCCCTGCTGCGCCCCGGCATGGCGGTGACGGCAACCAGCTCGGCCTGGCCGGATCAATCCTTTTCCGGCGTGCTGGAGACCCTCGACAGCCGGATCTCCAGCGACACCCAGAACATCAAGGCCCGCGTCATCCTGCCCAACACCGGTGGCCAGCTGCGTCCCGGCATGCTGATGAACGTGGATCTCTCTCTGCCACCCCAGAAGATGACCCTGATCCCCGCCCAGTCGGTGGAGTATGCCGGCGAGCAGCGCTTCGTCTATCGCCTGGAGGCGGACGGACGGGTGAAGCGCGTGCCGGTGGAGCTTGGCGACACCCATGGCGAGGCCGTCTGGGTGCTCAAGGGGTTGAACGTCGGCGATCGCATCGCGGTGGAGGGGCTGGTCAATCTGCGCGACGGCGCCCAGGTACGTGATCTGGGCGAGGTGAAAGGCTGATGTGGCTCTCCGATATCTCAGTACGCCGTCCCCTGGTGGCGGTGGTCATCAGCGCCCTGCTCACCGTGTTCGGCCTGGTGGCCTTCAGCAAACTCACCGTGCGGGAGATGCCGGATGTGCAGACCCCGTCCGTTTCCATCACCACCACCTATGAGGGGGCGGCCCCCGAGGTGATGGAGAGCCAGGTCACCAAGCCCATCGAGGATCAGCTCTCCGGCATCAGCGGCATCAAGAACATCAACTCGGTGACCCGCAAGGGGCGCTCCTCCATCACGGTGGAGTTCAAGCTCGGCTGGAACATGCTGGAGGGCACCTCCGACGTGCGTGACGCCATCTCCCGGGCCAGACCCAAGCTGCCAGACGGGGCGGACGAGCCCATGGTGACCAAGGACAACGGCAACGGGGATGTGGCCATCTGGCTCAATTTCAGCAGCACCCAGATGGACCGTACCGCCATGACGGATTACGCCAATCGCATGCTGGTGGACCCCTTGAGCCTGGTGGACGGGGTAAGCGAGGTCTCCCTCTCCGGGGACCTGACCCAGGTGATGTACGTGCGGCTGCGCCCCGCCGACATGGCGGCCCGCGGCATCACGGTGGCCGACGTGCAGGATGCCCTCAAGCGGGAGAACATCGAGCTGCCGGGCGGCGAGATCCGCAACAACACCATGACCATGGCGGTGCAGATCGCACGGCTCTATCACAGTGCGGAAGATTTTCGCACCCTGCCGGTGAAAACTGCCACCAATGGTCAGAGCATCTATCTGGCGGACATTGCGGATGTGGAGGTGGGGGCCAAGAACGAAGACAGCGCCTATCAGCGCAACGGCCGCGAGAGCCTGGGGATTGGCATCGTCGCCCAATCCACAGCCAACCCCCTGGCGGTGGCCCAGGGCATCGAGAAGAAGCTCGTGGAGATGCAGCGCTTCCTGCCGGAGGGGGCTACCCTTGAGGTCGACTACGACTCCACCATCTTCATCAAGCAGGCCATCGACGAGGTGTATGAGACACTCGCCATCTGCGCCCTGCTGGTGGTGGCCGTGCTCTATCTCTTCCTCGGGCAGGGGCGCACCACCCTCATTCCGGCCATCACGGTGCCCGTCTCCCTGATTTCGGCCTTCATCGGTGCCTGGTATCTGGGCTTTTCCATCAACCTCATCACCTTGCTGGCCCTCATCCTCGCCATCGGCCTGGTGGTGGATGACGCCATCGTGGTGGTGGAGAACATCCACCACCACCTGCAACGGGGCGAGTCCCCCTTGATGGCGGCCTGGCACGGCACCCGGGAGGTGGGCTTTGCCGTCATCGCCACCACCGCCGTGCTGGTGATGGTGTTCGTGCCCATCGCCTTCATGGACGGCATGGTGGGGCGCCTCTTCACCGAGTTCGCCATCCTGCTCTCCCTGGCCGTGCTCTTCTCCTCCCTGGTGGCGCTCACCCTGACCCCGGCCATGGGCTCCTGGCTGATGCGTGCCGTGGACAAGCCCAACGCCCTGACCGCCACCCTGGACAAGGGACTTGGCTGGGTGGAGGAGCGTTATCGCCGCGTGCTGGGGGCCGTGCTGCGCCGCGCCGTCTGGATGCCCCTGGTGTTGCTGCTCTGCCTCGGCGGCATTGGCGCCCTCTTTGGCAAGCTGCCCGCGAGCCTCACCCCGACCGAGGACAGGGGCGTGCTCTATGTGTTCGTGAAAGGGGCGGAGGGCACCAGCATCGAGCGGATGAAGCGCAACATGCAGCAGGTGGAGGCCGCCATCCTGCCGCTGCTCGGCAAGGGGGTGGTGCAGGCCATGAGCTTCAGCACCCCGGCCTTCGGGCGCGGCGGCGATCAGACCGGCATGGCCATCATCCAGCTCAGTGACTGGGCGGTGCGAGACGAAACGGCCACCGAGTTTGGCCGCTCCCTGAGCGGTCGCCTCGCCGGCATCCCCGACGTGATGATCCGCACCTTCCAGCCGGGGTTCAGAGGCGGCTCCACCGCGGCGGTGCAGTTCGTGCTGCAAGGCTCCGATTACGGCGAGCTCAACCAGCAGGGGCTGGCGCTCAAGGAGGCGGCGGCCCAAAGCGGGCTGATGCAGAGCCCGGATCTCGACTATGCCGAGAAGACCCCGGAGCTGCAGGTGACCATAGAGCGGGAGCGAGCCACCCAGCTCGGCATTCCGGTCTCCACCATCGCAAGCTCCCTGCAGGCCCTGCTCGGCGGCGTCAGCCAGACCACCTATGTGGACAGGGGCGAGGAGTATGACGTCTACCTGCGCGCCAACCAGACCCAGTTCAACGGTATCTCCGACATCAGCCGCATCTATTTGAAGGCCGCGAGCGGCGAGATGGTGAGCCTCTCCACCCTGGCGACCGTCACCCAGGTGGCGAGTCCCCAGCGCCTCAACCACTACCAGCGCCAGAAGGCGGTCACCCTCACCGCGGACGTGGCCTCCGGCCACACCCTGGGGGAAGCGCTCGACTTCCTGGATGGCTGGGCCGCAGATCACCTGCCCACCGGCATGTCGGTGGATTACGCCGGCGAGTCCAAGGACTATCGCGACAACCAGGGGGAGATGGCACTGGTGTTCGGCCTGGCCCTGCTGGTGGTCTATCTGGTGCTGGTGGCCCAGTTCGAGAGCCTGCTGACCCCGGCGGTGGTGATGATGACGGTGCCGCTCGGCATCTTCGGCGGCCTGCTCGGCCTCTGGCTCACGGGGCAGGAGCTCAGCATCTACAGCCAGATAGGCATGATCATGCTCATCGGCATGGTGACCAAGAACGGCATCCTCATCGTGGAGTTCATCAACCAGCTGCGCCAGCGGGGTGAAGGGTTCGAGGAGGCGATCATCCAGGGGTCGGTGCGCCGCCTGCGCCCCATCTTGATGACCTCGCTCACCGCCATCATCGGCGCCGTGCCCCTGATGCTCTCCATGGGGGCGGGGTACGAGAGCCGGATGGCCGTGGGGACCGTGGTCTTCTTCGGCTTGTCCTTGGCGACCCTGGTGACCCTGCTGGTGGTGCCCGCCATCTATCACCTGATCGCCAGACGCGCGGGGATGACGGGGGCACGGGACCGACTGGTGGACGAAATACTGGCCACGGCAACCCCGGCCAGTCCCTCCCCGGTGCCGGGGGCGGTGGTCCCCGAGGGGCGTGACAAACCGGCGGCCTAGCGTGCCGACCCGCATGACAGCAAGCAGGGCGCCAATGGGCGCCCTGCTTGTTGATGAGATCGGAGTCTGTCACGCCGACCTGTCGCGCCCGCTCGAAGGCGCCTCTTCCCCTCGCGTTCTGTGGGGGCAAAAAGCCGTCGCCCCCGCCTTGCTCTGCCGGTATAATGCGCGACCCGAATTGTTCCAGGTGGTCAAAATGCAGCCGGTTACCAACCTCTTCTCCTATCCCCGTTACTGGGCCGAGTGCTACGGCACGGCGCCCTTCCTGCCCATGTCCCGTGCGGAGATGGACAAGCTCGGCTGGGACAGCTGCGACATCGTGCTGGTGACAGGCGACGCTTACGTGGATCACCCGAGCTTCGGCATGGCGGTGATCGGCCGCATGCTCGAATCACAGGGTTTTCGGGTCGGCATCATCGCCCAGCCGGACTGGTCATCGAAGGATGACTTCATGCGCCTGGGCAAGCCCAACCTCTTCTACGGGGTGACGGCGGGCAACATGGACTCCATGATCAACCGCTACACCGCCGACAAGAAGCTGCGCCACGACGACGCCTACACCCCGGGGGATGTGGGCGGCAAGCGGCCGGATCGCGCCACCTTGGTCTACACTCAGCGCTGCAAAGAGGCCTATAAAGAGGTGCCGGTGGTCATCGGCGGCATAGAGGCATCCCTGCGCCGCATCGCCCACTACGACTACTGGTCCGAGACCATCCGTCGCTCCATCCTGATCGACGCCAAGGCCGACATCCTCATCTACGGCAACGCCGAGCGCCCCTTGGTGGAGGTGGCTCACCGCATCGCAGGCGGCGAGACCATCGACACCATGCAGGACATTCGCGGCACCGCCGTCATCCGCAAGGAGCCGCTGCCGGGCTGGCGCGGGGTGGATTCGAGCAAGCTCGACCAGATTGGCCGCATCGATCCCATCCCCAACCCCTATATGGAAGGGGCGCCTTGCTCTGATGACGAGGGTACCGCGCCGTTGGAGCAGGAGGCCAAGCCCATCCTGGTGCAGCCCCCTAAGCAAAAACCGTGGGAGAAGACCTATGTCAAGCTGCCGGCGTTTGAGCGGGTGAAGGAGGACAAGGTGCTCTACGCCCATGCGTCCCGCATCCTGCACCACGAGACCAACCCGGGCTGCGCCCGCGCCCTCTCCCAGGCCCACGGCGATCGCATCATCTGGGTCAACCCGCCCGCCTTCCCGCTCGAAACCGACGAGATGGACGGGGTGTTCGGCCTGCCGTACCAGCGGGTGCCGCACCCGGCCTATGGCAACGAGAAGATCCCGGCCTACGACATGATCAAGACCTCGGTCAACATCATGCGCGGCTGCTTCGGCGGCTGCTCCTTCTGCTCCATCACCGAGCACGAAGGGCGCATCATCCAGAGCCGCTCGGAAGAGTCGATCCTCAAAGAAATCGAAGAGATCCGCGACAAGGTGCCGGGCTTTACCGGCGTCATCTCGGATCTGGGCGGCCCCACCGCCAACATGTACCGCTTACGCTGCAAGAGCCCCAAGGCCGAGCAGACCTGTCGCCGTGCCTCCTGCGTCTGGCCGACCATCTGCCCGCACATGGACACCGACCATAGCCCGACCATCAACCTCTATCGCAAGGCGCGCGACCTCAAGGGCATCAAGAAGATCCTGATCGCCTCTGGGGTGCGTTACGACATCGCGGTGGAAGATCCGCGCTACATCAAGGAGCTGGCCAAGTACCACGTCGGCGGCTACCTCAAGATCGCGCCGGAACACACCGAGGAGGGCCCGCTCTCCAAGATGATGAAGCCGGGCATGGGCAGCTACTACAGCTTCAAGGAGCTGTTCGACAAGTACTCCAAAGAGGCGGGCAAGCAGCAGTACCTGATCCCCTACTTCATCTCCGCCCACCCGGGTACCACGGATGAAGACATGGTGAACATGGCGCTCTGGATTAAAGCAAACCGCTTCAAGCTCGATCAGGTGCAGAACTTCTACCCGTCGCCGCTCGCGAACGCTACCACCATGTATTACACCGAGAAAAACCCGCTCAACAAGGTGAGCCGCCAGGGCGGGGACGTGTTCGTGGTGAAAGGGGAGCGTCGCCGTCGCCTGCACAAGGCGCTGCTGCGCTATCACGATCCGGCCGGCTGGCCGATGATCCGCGAAGCCCTGCTGGAGATGGGCAAGGGCCACCTGATCGGTAACGGCCCCGACTGCCTGGTGCCGCCTGAAGGCCGTGGCGAGGCCAAGGCCGAGCGCAGCCGCAACAAGGGCCTCAAGCCCGCGTTGACCCGCCACAGCGCCATCACCCATCAGCGCAGCAATGGGGCGGACAGCAAGACCGCTGGCGGCAAGGCGGTGGGCTCCCAGTTGCAGAAAGGGGCGGGTAATGGCAAACCGGCCGCACATGGCGAAGGCAAGGGCAAACCTACCGGAAAACCCGCCCACAAGGGTAAAACCCCGACCCGTGCAGGCTCTGCCAAGCCGGGTACTCAAGGAGGCAAGCCAGCGGCGAAAGGGAATGGTGCCAAGCGACCGGCTCGGTGAGTTGTAAGTATTCACCGGAACAGTATTGACACAGGAAAAATGAGACGATCGTCTCTTGATCCCACTTTCCTGCTTGCTTGATCCTGCTCCTTAGATACGCTCCCCCCATGAGCAAAAACACCATGCATT
>NZ_JABERS010000075.1:0-9734 GCF_013168745.1 Aeromonas sp. TW 6
ATCATCAATGCAGAGGGATGGCAAACCTGCTGGCCCGAGTGAAACACTTCATGGATACCGTGTCTCCTTTCCCGGGGAATGGCTATGGCACAGCGAAGGTGTAGCACTATTGGGATCAGTTATTTAGTCGGTGACGGTCAATCGGGTGTTCAGCATAAAGGATGGTGACATGAATGACTCCTTTGTTGTTAGCGGCGGTGAGCCGCAAAACTGGATTTCTTTTGCCATCCTTTTATGCCTCTCTTATCGGGTCGCGGACGGCTGAGGGGAGAGGGGCGCCCCGAGCCATTGCAGATGAGCCTCGGCCAGCGCGCTTTCATCCCGATAACCCAGCCTGCTCACCACCTGTGAGGGTGTGCTGCCGCTTCGCAGCAGGCGAATCCCCTGCAACAGTTGCCACTGATCCTTCAGTGCCCGGGCGTCCGGGCCCTCGAGACCGCGAGTGCCCAGCAGGGTCTGCCAGGCAGCCACGCTATCCGGCTGCGCTCTGGCCAGGGCTTGCCAGGCATCTTGCAGTGCCTGATCCCCCAGTGACGAGATGGTGCAGCCGTGCAACTCATCCCCTATCACTTGCAGCCGCTGCCCATAGGGGGCTTGCCAGTCACGGGGGCGTGACCAGGCCGCCAGGCTGTCCAGCAGTGCGTCCATCAACGGGCTTGCCTGCAACCAGCCAGCCTGGGCGGGCTGGGGCACCCGAACGGAGCAGGCCAGCAGATCATGCTGGCAGTCAGCCAGAGGGGTGAAGGCGGCGAGGGCATCGGCACAGAGCCAGAAGTGGCTGCCAGGTGTCAGCAGCAGCTCATGGGCACCCAATTTCAGCAGCGCCGCCCCCTGAGTGACTCGCAGCAATTGGCCCATGGGGGAGCGCTTGCGGGGGCCGACCTGAAGGGTGGAAGTGGAAAAATGCTGATATTCGATGGCGTGATGCATGTAAAAACCCTGATATGATGCTGCCTGGAGGTAACAAAAATGGAAACCAGACGTAAAAAGCGCTTCATTGCCGGGGCGGTTTGCCCGGCGTGTGGCAAGATGGACACCATGATGCTGTATATGGAGCATGGAGTCGAGAAGGTGACCTGTGTCGAGTGCGGGGATACCCAGGTGCAGACCCAGGAGCAGGTGGACAAGGCGACGCGCGAGGCGGAGCAGGTGATAGGGGTGTTTCGTCCCGAGTGAGGGCCATGCCTCAAGGTGATGGTACGCCGGTCAGGCTGGTCGCTGTTGATGACTTTTTCATCACACCGAAGCCGGGCCGACCATATGCTTGTCTGCCTTTTTGAGGTATTCTGAGCCCGTTTTTTTCTATCCGCAGGATCCCTGACATGAAAGTAGCTCCCCTGAGCGTGGTTACGCTGGAATACACGGTCACCGACGAACACGGTGAAGTCATCGACACCACTGTCGGTAAAGAGCCGCTGGTGTATCTGCACGGTACCCGTTACCTGGTCTCCGGCCTCGAAGCCGAGCTGGAAGGCCGCAGCGTGGGCGAGGCGTTCGACGTCACCCTGACGCCGAACCAGGCCTATGGCGAGTACGACGAGAATCTGGTGCAGGAAGTGCCCGGCGAGCTGTTCGACGGTATGGAAGTGTCTGAAGGGGATACTTTTGTGGCCGAGACCGACGATGGTCACCGCCCGGTGACCGTCATCGAGGTGTCCGAGGAGTTCATCAAGGTGGACGGCAATCATCCCCTGGCTGGCGTGACCCTGGGCTTCAAGGTCGAGATCAAGGACGTGCGTGCCGCGACCGCCGAAGAGCTGGCCCATGGCCATGTGCACGGCGCTGGTGGCTGCGGTCACGATCATGGTCATGACCATGATCACGGCCATGATCACGATCATGACCACGGTGGCTGCTGTGGCGGCCATGGTCACAACCATGCACACGATCACGGCGACGATCACGATCACGGTGGTTGCTGCGGTGGTGGCGGTTGTGGTGGCAAGGGCCATCAGCACTGATCACGGCCTGGCCGATGATAAAAAAACCCGCGCATGGCGCGGGTTTTTTTATGGCTGGCACTCATCAGTAGTGCGGTGGCGGCGTCTCTTCGGCCATGCTGGCGATCTGGCTCGGCTGTACGCTCTGCAATTTATCCACCAGTAGATGGATCTGGTGTTTGAGCCGGTCCAGCTCGCGACCCTGGGTGGTGACCTCGTCGTTGAGCTGCTCCACCGTGTATTCGGCAAAAGCGAGGCGGCTTTCCAGGGTTTCGAGGCGTTCGTTTAGTTGCTGACTCATGGGCCTTTTGGTCCTTACTTGATAGTCCAGATTTCAGCCAGGCCACTGGAGCTGGCACTGACGAGGTGGTCATTGTCGCGCAAAGCCACGCCATAGACCACAGCGCTCGGCGGTTTCACCTTGGGATGGGGCGAGACGCGCCAGCTCTGCAACGGCTGGCCGTCACTCACCTGCCACAGAGTGAGCTGGCGGGAGGGGGCGCCGGTGATGAGCCAGTTGCCGCCGTTGGCGAAGCGGGCGCTGGTGTAGACCTCAAAGCGGTGATCGTATTGCAACCGGCTGTGCTCCTTGCCGGTTTTGAGATCCCAGATGCTGGCCTGGCGACTGTCTGCGGTGAAGGCGAAGCGTCCGGACGGATCCAGTCTCGCCATCACCACTCGCCCGGCGTGGTTGAAGCGCCACACCACCTGGCCCGTGCGGGTATCCCACAGATAGGCGCTGTAATCGTTGCCGCCGGTGAGGGCATAGCGACCATTGGGGGAGAGATCCACCGTGTTGACCTGTTCGGTGTGGCCGAGAAATTGCAGCCGGCGTCCGGTCTGGGTGTCGACCACTTCCGCCTTGCCGTCTTCACGGCCGATGAGCACCTGGCGGCCATCCGCCGAGATCGCCGCATCGCGCAGGGGGGATTCTGGCAGGGAGTAGTAACCCTGGGAGCGGCCATCCTGCAAGCGCCAGATGGCGAAGGTGTGCTGGGTGGCGGTGATGGCATGGCTGTCATCGGGGGAAAAGCGGGTCAGGGTGACGAACTCCTCCTGGTCATCGCTCTGGCGCCAGCGCCAGCGCTCCTTGCCCTGTTCCAGATCCCACACCACAGTGCCCTGACCCAGGCTGGAGACGAGCGCGAGCTTGCCGGAACTGGCGAGATCCGCGCTCAGCAGCCCCTGGTTGGCGAGGTGGATCTGCTGGCTGGGAAGTGAGCGTTGTTCGCACCCCGTCAGCATCAGGCAAATACCGATGAGATAAATGGCACTTTTGATCATTTTTCCTGTCTCATGCTTTCGTTACCTGCGATCACGGCGTTAGTATAAGGCGCTTATCACGATAAACCTCTCATTTCACGAAGGAACCGAGAGCGGTATTTAGAGTTTTGGAGAAACTGATGAACAATTTTCTGAAGGTGTCCCTGTTGGCTGCGGCGGTTGCCGTCGGTCTGACTGCTTGCCAAAAAGATGAGAAACCTGCTGCGACCAACACCGCAGAGGTCAAGGCAGAAGCCAGCAAGCCGGCAGAGGCCCCCAAGGCTGAGGCCAAGAGCTTTGAAGAGCAATCCGGCTATGCGATCGGCCTCTCCATGGGTCGTTATATCGCCAATACCCTGGAGCGCCAGCAGGAGCTCGGCATCAAGCTGGACAACACCGTGATCCTGAAGGGTGTCACCGACGGTCTGGGCAAAGAAGCCAAGATGACCGACGAGGAGATCCAGAAGGTTCTGCAGGAATACGACGCCAAGATCAACGAGCTGACCAAGGCGAAGGCCGACAAGGATGCCGTGGAAAACCTGAAGAAGGGTGAAGAGTTCCTGGCTGCCAACGCCAAGAAAGAGGGCGTGAAGAGCACTGAGTCCGGCCTGCAATATCAGGTCGAGAAGATGGGTGACGGCGCCAAGCCGAAGGCCACCGACATCGTCAAGGTACACTACACCGGTACCCTGACTGATGGCACCAAGTTTGACAGCTCCGTCGATCGCGGCGAGCCGGCTACCTTCCCGCTCAACCAGGTGATCCCGGGCTGGACCGAAGGGGTGCAACTGATGCCGGTCGGCTCCAAGTTCAAGTTCTTCCTGCCGTCCAAGCTGGCCTATGGCGAGCACGGCGCAGGTTCCATCCCGGCCAACGCCGTGCTGGTATTTGACGTAGAGCTGCTGGCCATCGAAAAACCGGCTGCCGATGGCGACAACGCCAAGAAATAAGCTCAAAGCACCATAAAAACGGCTCCCCAGGGAGCCGTTTTTGCTTGTGTATTGTCGCAATCCCCCGGATAAAGCGATGAGGCCGTCTTGAGTGTGTGGCGGCTAGCCCCCAGAATAGACAACAAAATCAAGCGCAAGGATGGATCTCGTGGCTGAAAGCAAACCCCGTGTCCTGTTGGTGGAAGATACCCGCAGTCTGGCGGTCGTCTATGAGCAGTATCTGGCCCAGGATGGCTACGAGGTGCAGCTGGCAGATTGTGGCCAGCAGGCTTTGGCACAATTGCTGGCAAGCCCGCCCCCCGTGGTGCTGCTCGACCTGGAGTTGCCCGACATGTCCGGCATGGACATCTTGCAGCAGATCACGGAGCGGCAACTGCCCTGCTCCGTGGTGGTGATCACCGCTCACGGCTCGGTGGATGTGGCGGTGGAGGCGATGCGGTTCGGGGCCTTCGATTTTCTCACCAAGCCGTTCGATGGCAAGCGCCTGTGCGCCACGGCGCGCAATGCCCTGAAGCACCAGCAGCTCAGCTCGCTGGTGGCCCAGTATCGGGAAAACTTCGAGCGCAGCTCCTTTGCCGGTTTCATCGGTGCCTCCATGGCGATGCAGGCGGTCTATCGCATCATCGAGAGCGCGGCGCCGAGCAAGGCCACCGTCTTCATCACTGGCGAGAGCGGCACCGGCAAGGAGGTGTGCGCCGAGGCCATCCACCAGTGCAGCCCGCGTCGGGATCAGCCCTTCATCGCCCTCAACTGCGCCGCCATTCCCCATGACCTGATGGAGAGCGAGATCTTCGGCCACGTGAAGGGGTCGTTTACCGGTGCCCAGGGGGATCGCAAGGGGGCGGCCAGTCTGGCGGACGGCGGCACCCTCTTCCTCGACGAGATCTGCGAGATGGATCTCGACCTGCAGAGCAAGCTGCTGCGTTTCATCCAGACCGGCACCCTGCAGCGGGTCGGCAGCGGCAAGCTGGAGACGGTGGATGTGCGCTTTGTCTGCGCCACCAACCGGGATCCCCTGGTGGAGGTCAAGGCCGGACGGTTTCGTGAAGACCTTTACTACCGCCTGCACGTGATCCCGCTGGCGCTGCCCCCCCTGAGGGAGCGGGGAGAGGACATCCTGCTGCTGGCCCGGGAGTTGCTGCTGCGTTATGCCGGTGAGGAGAACAAGCGGTTCAGGGACTTTGATGCGGACGCAGTGCAGGTGCTGCTCGACTACCCCTGGCCCGGCAACGTGCGCGAGCTGCAAAACGTGGTGCGCAACATAGTGGTGCTCAACGATGGCGAGCTGGTGAGCCCGGATATCCTGCCACCTCCCCTCAACGGGGGGCGTACCCTGGCCCCGGAGCCTGCGGTCGGGATCGCGGATCCCCAGTCAGAATCCGTCGTCGTTCGCAGGCAGGTCCGTCCGCTCTGGCAGGTGGAGAAGGAGGCCATCGAGCAGGCCATCGCCAGTTGTGACGGCAACATCCCCAAGGCGGCGGCCCTGCTGGAAATAAGCCCTTCCACGATTTATCGCAAGAAGCAGAGCTGGGAAGAGGCGAGTCCGGCCTGAGCCGTCACCTCTGCTCTCGGGCAGACATGCTGATGTGCGGGGCGGCCAATTGGCCGCCCCGCACGCCTATCAGAGTTTGGCGAGCTGCTTGAGCCTGGCCAGCCGTTCTGCCTCGTTGGCGGTGAACCAGCCATCCTGTGACAGCAGAAACCAGGCGCGGGCAAAGAACTCGGGTGCCGCGGGATCATTGAGCACGAGCGCATTCTCCCCCAGCTCCTCGAACACATAGCCATCCTCGGGGGTGCCTGCGGCGGCCATGTCGTCGCGCAACTGCGCCAGTTCGGCCATGGCCTGTTCATGGCGATCCTGGGCCCGGCTCAGGCGCGCCAGACTCCAGCGGGCGATAAAGGCTTTGCCCTGGTTGTTGTGCTGCTCGTGCCAGGCCAGGCACTTTTGCTGACAGGCGATGGCCTCGTCGAGGCGACCCAGCTCGAACAGGGTCCAGCCCTGATTGTTATAGAGGGTGGCGAGCCAGCCTCGCGCCCGCTTGTCGTGACTGCGCTCGGCCAGGGTCATCGCCAGCTGGTGCCAGTGGCTCTGCTCCTCCAGGGGGGCGGCGATGGCCACCATGTGGGCCGCATCGATGGCCAGATAGTGCTCTTCGTGCTGTTCTCCCAGTTGCCAGGCCTGTTCAAACAGGGCTCTGGCGCTGGCCTTGTCACCGGCGGAGTTGAAGGTGCGGCCACGCTCCAGCAAGGCGCGCAGGCGGGCCCGTGGAGTCGCCTCGGTGAGGCGGGGTTCTATCTCGTCGAGCAGCTGGTGCGCCTGTGCAAACTGGCGTTGCAGCGAATGGGTACGGGCTATCTGGGTGAGGAGCTCCAGCTCCCATTGCAGGTTGGTGGCACGCGCCTCGGGCAGCAGTGCTTGAAAACGCTGGGCGCTGGCAACGGGATCCTGATAATCCCACAGCGCCATGAAATCGGGCGGATTGTTCATCTGGCCTCCATGCCGGTTATCCGCCCACCAAGATGCCTGAAGGCCATTCTTTGTACAAGAAGGGGGGCTGGCGCCATCGTGACGCCAGCGCTTGCCGATCAGTAGACCATGGCAAGGCTCATCAGCATCAGACCCAGGGCGGCAAAGGCTCCCTCCTTGATAGCCAGGCGCGGTACCAGTGCCTTGGGCAGGGCAGGGAACAGGCTCAGGGCAAAGCCGAACCCCGGCATCAGCCAGTGGAAAGCAGGGCTTCGCAGGGCGGGATCCGCAGCGCCATTGATGACGATGAGCAGGATAAAGAGAGTGAAGGCGGGCAGGATAAACCAGCGGGCATGGCCGGCGGCAACCGCCCGCAGTGGCGAGATGCGATAGAGCACCAGGGTCACGAGGAAGAGGGCGAGGGGAGCCAGCAGATAGAGCGGGGCCGGATTCATGATGAGTGTCTCCTGACAAGGGGGGCAGAGTGTAGGCAGTCCGGGTGGGGAATGACCAGTCCCCCGCGCCCGGGCTGTGAAGCGGATCGCAGGGCAAAGGTTTGCCTGGGCAGGATCAGCGGAACCAGAACCAGAGCACGGCAAATACCAGCCAGCTCAGCACCAGCAGGATCCAGGGCAGCGGGTGCTGGCGGGTGAGCTCGATGACCTCGGCTTCGCTCTCCTCTTCCCGTGTCTCTTGGGAAGAGTGCCTGGCTTTGGCTTGCAGTTTCTTCTGGCGGCTGGCTTCGCGGGCCTTCGCCTTCATCTGTTTCTTGTATTCGTCTATGCCCTTCTGGATCCCCTGGGCGATGAGCTGGGTTTGCTCCTTGGTCTGCCCCGGCTTCTGGTTGGCACGGGCGATCTTCATCGCCTCCTGCTGGGTTTCGGGGGAAATTTTGTCGTACTTGGCCATTCCAGGCACTCCTTGGCATTGATTGGCGGGCAGTATGCCATAACCGTTACCGGCGGGCTGCCATCATGGGGGAAATTGCTCTGTGAGTGGGGGGCCTCTGTTCCAAATAGGGGAAACAGGTTGCGTGGATGATCACATTTGGCGGAATTTGTGAGTCGCCGATGAAAAACCGTCACATGTTGTTTGTTATATTACCGCCCGATCCTGGATAGGGTCGTCCAATAACAAAATAACAAGGTGATATGGAAATGAATTATAAATTTGTCAAAGGAAGTATCGCACTGGCAGTGCTTGCCGCATTGAGCGGCTGCAATACCTCAAGCAACGACAGCGTCGCCCCCTGCACCGAAAATGTCTGCAAGCTGACCATTTTGCATACCAATGATACCCACGGTCGTTTCTGGCACAACGACAAGGGCGAATATGGCATGGCGGCCCAGAAGACCCTGGTCGAGCGGCTGCGTGCCGAGGCGAAAGCGGCGGGCAGCGAAGTGCTGGTGCTCTCCGGCGGTGACGTCAATACCGGGGTGCCAGAGTCGGATCTGCAGGATGCAGAGCCGGACTTCATGGCCATGAACAGCATCCGTTACGATGCCATGGCGGTGGGCAACCACGAGTTCGACAACCCCCTGACCATCCTCGAGAAACAGCGCCAGTGGGCCCAGTTCCCGATGATCTCCGCCAACATCTATGACAAGACGAGCGGCAAGCGCTACTTCGATCCCTACAAGGTGTTCAAGCTGGAGAGCGGCCTCAAGGTCGCCGTTCTGGGTCTGACCACAGAGGACACCGCCCAGCTGGTGGATCCCAACAACGTCCAGACCCTCGAGTTCCGCGATCCGACCACGGAAGCCGCCAATCTCGGCAAGCAGATCCGCGACAACAAAGAGGCGAACCTGGTTCTTGCCATCACCCACATGGGCCATTACGAGAATGGTCAGCACGGCAGCAACGCACCGGGTGACGTGGAGATGGCCCGTGCACTGCCGGCAGGCACCCTGGACGCCATCATCGGTGGTCACTCCCAGAACCCGGTCTGCATGGAGCCGGGCACCCCGGACAAGTACGCCGACTTCAAGCCGGGCGACGACTGCCAGCCGGATCAGCAGAACGGCACCTGGATCATGCAGGCTCACGAGTGGGGCAAGTATGTAGGTCGTGCCCAGTTTGACTATCAGAATGGCAAGCTGACCCTGACCCAGTACGATCTGATCCCGGTCAACCTGAAGAACGCGGACGGTGATTTCATCCAAGAAGAGATCGTCAAGGATCCCGAGCTCTACAACACCCTGCTCACCTATCAGGAGAAGGGACAGCAGGAGCTGGGTGTGGTCATCGGTGCCACCGATGGCGTACTGGACGGTGAGCGCGCCAACGTGCGCAACAAGCAGACCAACCTGGGTCGTCTCATCACCACCGCGACCGCCGAGAAGCTGAGCACCGACTTTGGCATCGTCAACTCCGGTGGGGTGCGTGCCTCCATCGCGGCAGGGGACATCAGCTACCGTGACGTGCTGACCGTGCATCCGTTCGGCAACACCGTCAACAAGGCGACCATGAGCGGCAACGAGCTGCTGACCTACCTGGGTCAGGTCGCGACCAAGACCGCCAATACCGGTGGCTATGCCCAGTTCGGCGGCATCAAGATGACGGTGGATTGCCAGGCCAAGAGCGTGGACATCGCCACCATCGGCGGGAAGGCCTTCGATCCGGCAGCAACCTACAGCTTCTCCATCCCGAGCTTCAGCGCGGCCGGTGGTGACGGTTATCCGAAGATCGACACCATCAATGCCGGTCTGGTGGATGCCGGTGTGCTGAAGGATTATATCGCAGCGAAGAAGATCATTCAGGTCGCCGATTATCAGCCGGCCGGCGAGGTCAGCTATATCAACTCCACCTCGGTAGAGGGTTGCAAATAATCCCTGCACCCCGAGCCAATAAAAAAGAGAGGCAGCCATGGCTGCCTCTCTTTTTATTTTCAATGTCATCAGCAGTGTCTCTCGGGAAATATATCCGGCCACGGGAAGCTGCCCCGAAATAGGGCATGACACAATCCGATGGCAATAAAAAGGCGACCCTCATGTACAGAACCTTAAGCGGCAAGCGAATTAATAATACCGTCTAACGTGTTGTTTTGCTTGGATTTTCTCTGCCTACTCTTTTTGCCGTTTTTGGATAAATACACCATTGCCCACTCCAACTTCT
>NZ_JABERS010000007.1:0-148602 GCF_013168745.1 Aeromonas sp. TW 6
GAGCAGTTCAAGTTACCCGCCCGCCGAGAACGAAGTTACCCAAGGTGCATCAAAGCCAAACCACAGAAGTATGCGACGAGAAAACCTAGTAAAAACAATGCCAGTCAGGCTTAACTGACTGGCATTAGAGCCATCGGCTCCCGTTTTTTATTGGTGCAAGAGGGCGTCTCAGCCCCGGCGACGGATCACCCCTTCCTGCATGGTGCTCGCCACCAATACCCCATCCCGGGTGAAGAACTGGCCGCGCACCAGACCCCGACCGCCGCTGGCGCTCGGGCTGTCCACCACGTAGAGCAGCCAGTCGTCCAGCCGGAACTCCCGGTGGAACCACATGGAGTGATCGATGGTGGCCACCTGCATGTCCGGCTCCCAGTAGGAGACCCCGTGGGGCTGCAGGGCGGCGAACAGGAAGTGGAAGTCGGAGGCATAGGCCAGCAGGTAGTTGTGGACCCGCTGATCATCCGGCACCGGGCCATTGGCCTTGAACCAGGTGTAGCGAAGGGGCTCGTGAACATCCGGGCGGATGGGGTCCACCAGGGTCACGGGGCGAATTTCGATGGGCTTCTCGCACAGGATCTTGTCCCGCAGGGCCGCCGGGATCATCTGCTCGTAGGGACGCACCAGCTCCAGCTCGCTCTTGAGCTGCTCCGGGGGCGTGATGCCGGCCGGCATCTTCGCCTGGTGCTCGAAGCCCTCGGCCTCCACCTGGAAGGAGGCGTTGAGGTAGAAGATGGGCTTGCCATTCTGGATGGCCTTGACCCGGCGGGTGGAGACGGTCTGGCCGTCGCGGATGTTCTCCACGTCGTAGACGATGGGCTTGTTGGCATCCCCGGGGCGCAGGAAGTAGGAGTGGAAACTGTGGACCTGGCGGTCGCTTGCCACCGTCTGCTTGGCGGCTGACAAGGCCTGCCCCATCACCTGTCCGCCAAACACGGATCGCAACCCGAGATCCTGGCTCTGGCCCCGAAACAGGCCCTCCTCGATCTTTTCGAGCGCCAGCAGTGCCAGCAGCTCATCCAGTACCTTGCTCATTGGTTTCTCCTGTATCAGTGCGGGAAAGGCTAACAAGCCCGTCCCGGCAGGGCAACCTTCCTGGCGCGCATCCCGGCCGCAACCCCCTCCCGGCCTCCCCCTTCAAAAGGGGGAGGAGCATGAGCTCTCCAACCCACACAGAGGCAACTCTGGCCCCCTCCCCTGGCAAGGGGAGGGCTGGGGTGGGGTCAGACGTGATCAAGCCATGCCCGAATAGATACAACCACTCCGGGTAGATTTTGCATCACCTCCCTGTTGCTAAATCTCAGTACCGTCAACGACAGGGCCGCCATATAGGCATCCCGTTGCTTGTCATGGCTCAAGCCTCGCTCGTCGAAATGGCTGTCACCATCGACCTCTATCACCAATAACCGCTCGGGACAGTAAAAGTCGGCAATGTATGGGCCAATGCCTTGTTGACGGCGAAACTTGACTCCCAGTTGCCCAGCCCGAAGCACCTGCCACAATCGCCGTTCGGGCTCTGTCGGATTGCCTCTTTGTTCACGTCGTTTATCCAGCGTGGCCTCACGGTTGAAAATACGGACGGGCCTCTCGCTCATGGCTGTGCTCCTTTGGCTACAAACTATTTCAGCGTAAACCACAGCCACCCCCTCCCGGCCTCCCCCTCTCTGAGGGGTAGGAGCCTGTCTGGCCCTTTCTCTCCCCTGTGCGATTCAGTCTCAAGGAGCCCGGCGGGAACAGGCAACAAAAAGCCCGCACCATAAGGTGCGGGCTTGGGTTGTTCCGGGCCGACAGGGCGACGGCTTACTTGCTGCCGGTGCCGGAGTTGCGGGTGGAGGAGGTCGGCTTGCGACGGGCGGTGGTGCTGCGCGCGCGCGGCTCCTTGCCCTGCATCTCCTTGTGGCGCTTGACGGCGCGACGGATCTGGGCGGCCTGCTTGTGGCGACCGGCCTTGCCGTCCTGCTGCAGATCCACCTTGGACTCGGTCTCGTTCGGCAGATTCACCAGGCCGCGCAGGTAGTTCACCTCGGGGAGTTTCAGCTCCTGCCAGCCGCCGCGGGGGATGCCGCGATCCAGCTTGACGTCGCCGTAGCGGATACGCATCAGGCGGCTCACCTGCACTTCCTGGGATTCCCACAGGCGGCGCACTTCCCGGTTGCGGCCCTCGGTCAGGGTGACGTTGAACCACTGGTTCAGCCCCTCGCCACCGGCGGGCTTGATCTTGTTGAACTTGGCCATGCCGTCTTCCAGCTGCACGCCCTTGCGCAGGCGCTGCAACATGGCTTCGGTGATCTCGCCAAAGACCCGCACCGCGTATTCCCGCTCCACTTCGTGGCTCGGGTGCATCAGGCGGTTCGCCAGTTCACCGTCGGTGGTGAACAGCAAGAGACCGGAGGTGTTGACGTCAAGGCGGCCGACCGCAATCCAGCGGGCGCCATCCATCTTGGGCAGACGATCAAACACGGTGGGACGTCCTTCCGGATCGTGGCGGGTGCACATCTCCCCTTCGGGCTTGTGGTAGGCCAGCACGCGGCAGATCACTTCCTCTGCGGCGCGGGTCTTGACCTGGTGGCCATCCACCCGGATCACGGCGTTCACTTCGACGCGATCCCCCAGCGTGGCGACCTTGCCATCCACGCTGACCCGACCTGCGGTGATCAGGGCCTCCATCTCACGACGGGAGCCTTGACCCGCGCGGGCCAATACTTTTTGCAGTTTTTCACTCATCGGGTTTACCTGATTGTTGATCGCTGCCCGCCGACATCGCGGACAACCTTGGCTCTTGTGGGAAGGCCCCGTTGGCCTCCCCACCATGTTCATGCTCAGCACGGCCTGCCAGAGGCTGACCGTCACCGCCCTCGCCCGGCATGAGCGACAAGGGGGCCTGCAGCTCGGGATCCAGCTCGGGGAGCTGCTCCAGACTCTGCAGGTTGAAATAGTCCAGAAATTCACGGGTGGTGGCGAGCAGCTCGGGGCGACCCGCCACCTCCTTGTGGCCGATGCTGCGCACCCAGCCACGCTCCTTGAGGGTGTTGACGATCTGGCTCGACACCGCCACCCCGCGGATGGCTTCTATCTCCGCCCGGGTGATGGGCTGACGATAGGCAATCAGCGTCAGCGTCTCCATCACGGCGCGGGAATAACGGGGAGCCCGCTCGCTCCACAGGCGCGACAGCTCCTCGGCATACTCCTGGCGGGCCTGGAAACGCCAGCCGGAGGCCACCTCTTTGAGCTCGACCCCCCGCTCGCTGTAATCCTGTCTGAGCTCTGCCAGCAGCAGCTGGACATAGCGGCCGGTGACCGGGTAGTCCGAGAGCACGCTGCCCTTGATTTCGCTCACCGTGAGGGGACGCCCCGCCACGAAGATCGCCGCCTCGATCAGGGTCTTCAATCGTTCAGCAGGCAGCGCCACGGTGGACCTCCCGGGTCCGCGCCCCTGGCGCCGCCCCTCGCTCAGTGTAGATGCTCATGCTCCTCCCCTTTCCCCTGACTGGCCAGGGCAAAATGGATGGGGCCCAGGGGCTCCGCCTGCAAGATCCAGATCAATTGTTCCTTGCACAGCTCCAGCAGGGCCAGGAAGGTCACCAGCACCCCCATGCGCCCCTCCTCGGCCCGCAGCACCTGCTCCAGGCGCAGGGTCTGGCCCAGGGAGAGCATGGCGAGGATCTCCGCCATCCGTACCCGGGTCGGGATCTGCTCGCGGCGGATCTGGTGATGTTCAAAATGAGTCGCGCGTTTTACCACACTTTGCATGTAAAGGGCGAGTTCAACCAGAGAAACATCGGGCGCCAATGGCTTCAAGGCACCAAAATCCGGCGCCATGGCGGCGGCGACGAAGATCTCCCGCTCCACCCTCGGCAGGGCATTGACCCGCTCCGCCCCCAGCTTGTAGCGCTCGTACTCCTGCAGGCGACGAATGAGGGTGACGCGAGGATCTTCCCCCTCCTCCTCGTCTTCCAGCTCCGGGGCCTTGGGCAGCAGCAGGCGGGACTTTATCTCCGCGAGCCAGGCCGCCATCAGCAGGTATTCCGCCGCCAGCTCGAGATTGAGCCCCTGCATCAGATCCACGTACTCCATGTACTGGGCGGTGATCTGCAGGATGGGCAGGTTGAGGATGTCGAGCTGCTGGCGCCGGATGAGGTAGAGCAAGAGATCCAGCGGCCCCTCGAAGGTGTCGAGAAACACCTCCAGCGCATCGGGGGGGATGAACAAGTCCTGGGGCAGCTCATGGTAGGGCTGCCCCAGCACGGTGGCGATGGGCGGGGGAAGGGAAGCCTCCCCCGTCGTGCCCGCGGGGGTTGTCAGCGCGGGCACGGGGTCGGCAAGATCACTCAAACGGCGTCGGATCCCCGGCACCGCGGCGACGCAGCACGGGCTCGTCGTCGGAGAAGTCCACCACAGTGGTGGGCTGCTCGCCCAGATACCCGCCGTTGACCACCAGATCCAGCTGCTTGCCGAGCTTGTCGGCAATCTCCTCGGGGTCGAACTCCGCCATCTCGGAGCCCGGCAGGATCAGGGTGGTGGAGAGCAGCGGCTCACCGAGGGCCTCGAGCAAGGCCAGCGCGATGTTGTTGGCCGGGACCCGGATGCCGATGGTCTTCTTCTTCTCGTTCATGAGGCGGCGCGGCACCTCCTTGGTGGCCTTGAAGATGAAGGTGTAGGGTCCGGGGGTGTTGTTCTTGACCAGCCGGAAGGCGGTGTTGTCCACCTTGGCGTAAGTGGAGATCTCCGAGAGATCCCGGCACACCAGGGTGAAGTCGTGGTTCGGCTCGATGCGACGGATGCGGCAGATGCGCTCCAGGGCATCCTTGTTGCCCATCTGGCAGCCCAGGGCGTAGCCGGAGTCGGTGGGATAGACGATGACGCCGCCGTTTTGCAGGATCTGCACCGCCTGGCTGATGAGGCGAACCTGGGGATTGTCGGGATGTACGTAAAAATGCTGACTCATATGCTCTTCTCGCGATAGGGGGCACGCTCGTTGCCCGCTTCATGGTCAAGGGCCCCTTGGCCCATGACACTACCTTAACCTGTTTGACGCAGACTCGCCTGCATCAAAGATGCCGGCCCGGGGCGCTCAGCGGCTGGCCAGCAGGCCCGCATGCTCCTCGGGGGTGAGCCCGAAATGACCGGGGTGACCGAGCCACAGCGGCATCCCCTCCTTGGGGAGCCAGAGGTGGCGGCCAAGCTCGGTCCAGTTGGAGGGGAAGTGAAAATCGGACCCCACCGAAATATAGAGATCGTGCTCCCTGGCCCACTGGCCGAGATTCGCCCGCTCCTGTGGGCTCTGCTGGGGCAGGGAGACCTCCATGGCATCCCCCCCGACGGCCTTGAAGGCCACCAGCAGCCGCTTGATCCACTTGGCGGTGAGATTGTAGCGGCTCGGGTGGGCCAGCACCGCCAGCCCGCCTGCGGCGTGGATGGCCTCGATGGCCTCCCCCATCCCGGGCCACTCGGCGGGAACATAGCCCTTGTTGCCCCGGCTCAGGTACTTCTTGAACACCTTCTGCATATTGTCGGCCACCCCGCGCGCCACCAGCACCCGGGCAAAGTGGGCCCGGGTCACGGCGGCGTCACCGGCAAGCTGCTTGGCCTCTTCATAGGTGCCCGGGATGAGGCACTTCTCCAGACGACGCCCTATTTCCTCGGCGCGCGCCTCCCGGCGAGCCCGCTGCCCTGCCAAAAAGGCGAGCAACTGGGGATTTTTCTCGTCCACCCCGAGGGCCACGATGTGGATCTCGTGATGCTCCCACCCGGTGGAGATCTCCACCCCGCTCACCAGGCGCAGTGGCAACTGGTCGGCCGAGATGGTCTGGCGCACCTCCTCAAGCCCGTCGAGGGTATCGTGGTCAGTGACCGCTAACACCTCCACCCCTTTTTCGGCGGCGCGGCGCACCAGGTCGGCGGGGCTCAGCACCCCGTCCGAGGCGGTGGTGTGGCAATGAAGATCGAATCTCATCGGCGTGTTTCGCTCTTGTTTGGGACCTGCCTGGAAAAGGCCGGCAAAAAAGCGACTTGACTTGGCCGCGGCTTTATCGTTTTCTGTAGGCACTTCATTGCAAACATCTTTTTACAGGACTCAATCTCATGCAAGCGACTTCCATCCTGACCATCTGGTGGTGGCACACTCCCTGACATGCGGGCGTGTGGTCGTTGCTGTACCTGTAATCTGACAGCAAGTTAAGAACCCAAAGAAAAAGCCCGCTGACCCCAGCGGGCTTTTTTATTATCCGGCAAATGGACCTGTGATGAAACCGACAATTCAGAGAAGCACACTGACATGGCGATGGCGAACTCGCTGACGTGACCCGAACCCGACCCATTTTCAAGAGAGACAGCGCCATGACCATCGGTGACACACAACACATGCAAGGGAAGGCATTATGACAGGCAACAAGACCCGTTTGCCCCTGGGCGAATTCGATACCATCCGGCTCAATGCCCCCTATGTGACAGACCCCCTGGCACTCTATACTCGACTCTGCCAGGACAGACCCAACAACCTGCTGCTCGAATCGGTGGAGATCGACTCCAAGGCCGGTACCCAGAGCCTGCTGCTGGTGGACGCCTGCCTGCGCATCGAGTGCCGCGGCCGCGCCGTGCAGGTGCGCCCCCTCGGCGACAACGGCGCCGCCCTGCTGCGTCTGCTGGAGCAGCGCCTGCCCGCCGTCATCACCCAGACCCGGGTGGCGGACGAGCTGCACCTCGACTTCCCGGCGTCCGATCGGGAGCTTGACGAAGACAGCCGCCTCAAGGGCAGCAGCGTGCTGGACGTGCTGCGTACCCTGCAGCGGGAGCTGCAATGCCAGCAGGGCAAAGAGGCCCTCTTCATGGCGGGCAGCTTCGCCTACGACCTCATCGCCTCCTTTGAAGACTTGCCCGAGGTGCCAGAGGGGAGCAACGACTGCCCTGACTACTGCTTCTATGTGGCCGAGACCCTGATCACCATCGATCACATCAAGCAGAGCACCCAGTTGCTGGCCTGCCTGTTCGGCGGCGAAGAGGATGAGCAGCTGGACGCGCGCTACGCCCGCCTGACCGCTCGCCTCGAGTCCTTCAAACAGGCCTGTCAGCAGCCGCTGCCTGCGCCGCAGGGCACGGCGCCGCTGACCGGCGCCCTGGCCGTCGACAAGGGAGACAAGCAGTTCTGCGCCGAGGTCGAGAAGCTCAAGGGCTTCATCCGCCGTGGTGACATCTTCCAGGTGGTGCCGTCCCGCAGCTTCTCCCTCCCCTGCCCGGATCCCGTCGCCGCCTATCGCCGCCTCAAGCAGACCAACCCCAGCCCCTACATGTTCTACGTGCAGGACGAGGGCTTCACCCTGTTTGGCGCCTCCCCCGAGAGCGCGGTCAAGTTCTGTGCCAACAGCCGCCAGGTGGAGATGTACCCCATCGCCGGCACCCGCCGCCGTGGCCTCAACCCGGACGGCAGCATCAACCTGGATCTGGACGGCCGCATCGAGCTGGAGCTGCGCCAGGACGAGAAAGAGGTGGCCGAGCACCTGATGCTGGTGGATCTGGGCCGCAACGACATCGCCCGCATCTCCGCCCCCGGCACCCGCTACGTCAAGGATCTGCTCAAAGTGGATCGCTACAGCCACGTCATGCACCTGGTCTCCCGGGTGGTGGGCACCCTTCGCGCCGACCTTGACGCCCTGCACGCCTACCAGGCCTGCATGAACATGGGCACCCTGACCGGTGCCCCCAAGCTGCGCGCCAGCGAGCTTATCCGCATGGTGGAAGGCAAGCGTCGCGGCAGCTACGGCGGCGCCGTGGGTTACCTGAACGGCGCAGGGGAGATGGACACCTGCATCGTCATCCGCTCCGCCTTCGTGAAAGAGGGGGTCGCCCATGTCCAGGCCGGCGCCGGGGTGGTCTATGACTCCAAACCCCAGGCCGAGGCGGACGAGACCCGCGCCAAGGCGGCGGCCGTGCTGGCCGCCATCGCTGCCAGCCATGGCACCTCCCTGCAGGCCCTCAGCGCCCAGCAGGAACAACACAAGGACGTGAGCCATGACTAACATCTTCCTGCTCGACAACGTCGATTCGTTCACTTACAACGCTTTGGCCGACCAGTTCCGCACTTCGAAGGAGCAGTCCCATGACTAACATCTTCCTGCTCGACAACTTCGACTCGTTTACCTACAACCTCGTCGACCAGTTCCGCACCCTGGGCTACCCGGTGCGCATCTACCGCAACAGCCTGCCGGCGAGCCGCATCATGAGTGAGATCGACGCCTGCGAAGGGGACGCCGTGCTGGTGCTCTCCCCGGGGCCGGGCGCCCCCCATGAGGCGGGCTGCCTCATCGATCTCATCAAGCTGGCCCGGGGCCGGGTGCCCATCCTCGGCATCTGCCTCGGTCATCAGGCCCTGTGCGAAGCCTACGGCGGCACCGTCGGGGCGGCGGGGGAAATCGTCCACGGCAAGCGCTCCCTCATCGAGCACAACGGCCATGGCGCCTTCGCGGGGCTGCCGAGCCCCTTGCCGGTGGCCCGCTACCACTCCCTGGTGGCCACCTATGTGCCACAAGAGTTGCAGGTGATTGCCCACTATCAGGGCATGCCCATGGCCATCGAGCAGCGTGACGAGCGGGTGCTGGGCTTCCAGTTCCACCCGGAATCCATCATGACCAGCGAAGGGGCCCGCCTGCTCACCCAGGCCCTCGCCCATGTCACCCGTCCAGAAAGCCACGTGCGGTAAGGAAGAGACCATGCATCAACATCTCAACACCCTCTATCAGGGTCAGTCTCTCACCCGCGACGCCGCCCGCGACGCCTTCGGCCAGGTGGTTCGTGGTGAAGTGGATCCCATCGTGCTCGCGAGCCTTTTGACCGCCCTCAAGATCAAGGGGGAGACCCCGGAGGAGATCGCCGGCGCCGCCGAGGCGCTCTTGGCCGAAGCCCGCGACTTCCCGCGCCCGGACTATGCCTTCTGCGACATCGTCGGCACCGGGGGAGACGGCCTCAACACCATCAACGTCTCCACCACCTCGGCCCTGGTGGCCGCCGCCTGCGGCCTGAAAGTGGCCAAGCACGGCAACCGCTCGGTCTCGAGCAAGTCGGGGTCGAGCGATCTGCTCGATAAAATGGGCATCAAGCTCGACATGAGCCCGGCCCAGGCCCGCCGCTGCCTGGACGAGCTCGGGGTCTGCTTCCTGTTCGCCCCCCAGTACCACGCCGGGGTGCGCCATGCCATGCCGGTGCGCCAGGCCCTCAAGACCCGCACCCTGTTCAACGTGCTGGGGCCGCTCATCAACCCCGCTCGTCCCAGCTTCCAGCTGATGGGGGTCTATGCCCCCGAGCTGGTGCGCCCCATCGCCGAAACCCTGCTGGCACTCGGCCTGAAAACCGGTATGGTGGTGCACGGCGCCGGTCTCGACGAGATTGCCATCCACGGCCCGACCCAGGTGGCGGAAATCCGCGACGGCGAAATTCGCGAGTACTTGCTCACCCCGGCGGACTTTGGCCTCGACACCTACCCGGTCAGCGCCATCCAGGGCGGTGAGCCCGAGGAGAACCGCGCCATCACCGCCGCCATCCTGGAAGGACGCGGCAGCCCGGCCCACAACGCCGCCATCGCCGCCAACGTGGCGCCGCTCCTGGTCATGGCGGGCGAGGCCCCGGACTTTAGGCAGGCCGCCGCCCGGGTGCTGGCGGTGCTGGCAAGCGGCCAGGCCGCCCTCCTCGCCCGGGATCTCGCCACCCTGAGCCATCAGGAGGCATGATGTCAGCCACCACCACAGCGTGCCCCAGGGGCACTCACCCAGAACGCCCGACGGGCAACAGCCAGCTTCGCAAGGATAACGAGATGTCAGATGTCATTGCTCCCCACGCCTTTCTGAACATGGCCTCCATCAGCCAGACCATCCTCGGCAAGATCGTGGCGGCCAAGCAGGAGTGGGTCGCCGCCCGCAAGGAGAGCCAGCCCCTGGCGAGCTTCCAGGACGCGCTGACCCCAAGCGATCGGGACTTCGAGGGGGATCTGCGCCAAGGCTCCACCCGCTTCATTCTGGAGTGCAAGAAGGCCTCCCCCTCCAAGGGCTTGATCCGCAACGACTTCAGCCCGGAGGCCATCGCCGACATCTATGGCCACTACGCCACCGCCATCTCGGTGCTGACGGACGAGAAGTTCTTCCAGGGGGATTTCGCCTTCCTGCCCCGGGTACGCGGCCGCGTCCAGCAGCCGGTGCTCTGCAAGGACTTCATGATTGACCCCTATCAGGTCTATCTGGCCCGCCACTATCAGGCGGACGCCATCCTCTTGATGCTCTCCGTGCTCACCGACGAGGGGTATCGCGCCCTGTTCAAAGTGGCGAAAGAATTGGGCCTCGGGGTGCTCACCGAGGTGAGCAACGAGGAGGAGCTGACCCGCGCCATCGACCTCGGCGCCCCGGTGATTGGCATCAACAACCGGGATCTGCGGGATTTGAGCGTCGATCTTGCCCGCACCCGGCAACTGGCGGCCAGGATCCCGGGGGATCGGGTGGTGATCAGCGAATCCGGCATCAACCACCGCGCCCAGGTGGCGGCCCTGCGCCACCACGCCAAGGGCTTCCTGGTGGGATCTTCCCTCATGGCGGAGCCGGATCTGGAGGCCGCGGTGCGCAAGCTCGTGCTCGGCCAGAACAAGGTGTGCGGCCTGACCCGTCCCGAGGACGCCGCCGCCGCCCATCAGGCGGGCGCCGTGTTCGGCGGCCTCATCTTTGTGGCGAAAAGCCCGCGCTACGTGGACATTCCCGCCGCCCGCGCCGTGATGGCGGGCGCGCCGCTCTCTTACGTCGGGGTGTTTCGCAATGCCCAGCCCGCCACCATCGCCAAGACGGTGGATGCGCTGGGGCTCGCCGCCGTGCAACTGCACGGGGACGAAGACGCCGCCTATATCGAGACCCTGCGCCCCCTGCTGCCGGCGGGCTGCCAGATCTGGAAGGCCGTCGGAGTCACAAGTGGCGAGCCCCTGCCCACCCTCGACTACCCGGCGGATCGCCTGCTGCTCGATACTGTCGTGAAAACTGCGGTCGGCAGCCAGAGCGGCGGCACCGGCCAGGCGTTCGACTGGACCCTGCTGGCCCATCTCGATAAAGCCCGGCTGATGCTGGCGGGGGGCCTCAACCCCGACAACGCCCTCGAGGCCGCGCAAGTGGGCTGCCTCGGCCTTGATTTCAACTCCGGGGTGGAGAGTGCCCCGGGCAGGAAGGATGCCCACAAGCTGGCTGCCGCCTTTGGCGCCCTGCGCCAACTGTGAGCGCCCCCGTGACTCATTCAACGAATTAATGAACTGCGTTTGCCCATAAGCACAAGGAATAATGTATGACCCTGCTCAATCCGTTTTTCGGTGAATTTCGTCGATGACATGTATGTGCCCCAGCCATACGCCTCAGCCCGCCAAGGCTCATACCTGATCTCAATTGCAGAATGTAAAGGAAGATAACCATGACCCTGCTCAATCCGTTTTTCGGTGAATTTGGTGGTATGTACGTGCCCCAGATCCTCATCCCCGCCCTGCTCCAGCTGGAGAAGGCCTTCGTCGATGCCAAGGACGATCCGGCCTTCGTCGCCGAGTTTCAGGCACTCCTGACCGAGTACGCCGGTCGCCCGACCCCGCTCACCCTGACCCGCAATCTGACCAAGGGCACCAAGACCCGCCTCTACCTCAAGCGTGAAGATCTGCTGCACGGCGGCGCCCACAAGACCAACCAGGTGCTGGGTCAGGCCCTGCTTGCCAAGCGCATGGGCAAGCACGAGATCATCGCCGAGACCGGCGCCGGTCAGCACGGTGTGGCCACTGCACTGGCCTGCGCCCTGCTCGGCCTCAAGTGCCGGGTCTACATGGGAGCCAAGGATTGCGAGCGCCAGAAGCCGAACGTGTTTCGCATGAAGCTGATGGGCGCCACCGTGATCCCGGTGCACTCCGGCTCCAGCACCCTCAAAGATGCCTGCAACGAGGCGCTGCGGGACTGGGCTGCCAACTACGAGACCGCCCACTACCTGCTCGGCACCGCCGCTGGCCCCCACCCCTTCCCCACTATCGTGCGGGAGTTCCAGAAGATGATCGGGGAAGAGGCCAAGGCCCAGTGCTTCGAAAAAGAAGAGCGCCTGCCCGATGCGGTGATCGCCTGCGTTGGCGGCGGCTCCAATGCCATCGGCATGTTTGCGGACTTTATCGATGAGCCTTCCGTGCGCCTTATCGGGGTCGAACCCGGTGGTCACGGCATCGAGAGCGGCGAGCACGGCGCGCCGCTCGGTCACGGCAGCAAGGGGGTCTTCTTTGGCATGCACTCCTTCCTGATGCAGGACAACCAGGGCCAGATCCAGGAGTCCTACTCCGTCTCGGCGGGGCTGGACTTCCCCTCCGTCGGCCCCCAGCACGCCCACCTGGCCGCCATCGGCCGCGCCGAGTACCCCTCGGTGACCGACAAGGAGGCGCTGGACGCCTTCCAGGAGCTGGCCAAATCCGAAGGCATCATACCCGCGCTGGAGTCCTCCCACGCCCTGGCCCATGCCCTCAAGATGGCCCGCAGTGAACCGGAAAAAGAGCAGGTGCTCATCGTCAACCTCTCCGGCCGTGGCGACAAAGATATCTTCACCGTTGCCGACATTTTCGAGAAAGAAGGAACCTTGTCATGAACCGTTACGCACAACTCTTCTCCCGTCTGGACGAAGCCAATCAGGGCGCCTTTGTGCCGTTCGTGATGCTGGGTGACCCCACCCCCGAATTGTCCCTGGCCATCGTCGATGCCCTGGTCGAAGGGGGCGCCGACGCCCTCGAACTCGGCATTCCCTTCTCCGATCCGGTGGCGGACGGCCCCACCATTCAGGGTGCCGCCCTGCGCGCCTTTGCCAGCCACACCACCCCGGATGACTGCTTCGGCCTGCTCGCCCGCATCCGCGCCAAGTACCCACAGCTGCCCATTGGCCTTTTGGTCTACGCGAACCTGGTCTATGTGCGCCACATCGACGGCTTCTACGAGAAGTGCCAGCAGGCGGGGGTGGACTCCGTGCTGGTGGCCGACGTGCCGGTGCAGATGTGCGAACCCTACAAGGCGGCCGCCGACAAGTTCGGCATCGACAGCATCTTTATCGCCCCGCCCAACGGCGATGCCGAGACGCTCAAGGCTGTTGCCGAGCTGGGCTCCGGTTACACCTATCTGGTGAGCCGCGCCGGCGTGACCGGTGCCGAGACCAAGGCCGGCATGCCGGTGGAGGGGCTGATCAATACCTTGCGCGAGTTCAACGCCCCCCCCGCCCTGCTCGGCTTTGGCATCAGCGAACCGGCTCAGGTACGTGAGGCCATCGCCGCTGGCGCCGCCGGTGCCATCTCGGGTTCGGCAGTGGTGAAGATCATCGAAACCCACCACAAGAACCCGGAGCATATGCTCACCCGTCTGAAGGAGTTTGTGGAAGGGATGAAGGCCGCGACCAATCGATAAGGAGCGGCATGGGTCAAATGCCATTGATCATGTCTGAGAAAAGGGAGCCTGATAGGCTCCCTTTTGTTATCCGGCGTCAGCGGTTTACTCCTCTGTAGGTCTGATTAGCGAAGCGTAATCAGACGTTCGCGACCTTGATGTGGTGGCGCGGCTTCGCCATGCAATGGAGCACCGTAGGGTGCAATAAGCGCAGCGCATTGCACCGCAAGAAATCGTCTGTTCCACGACGACAGACTCTCGCCGAATTCCCGAGCCAGCGGTTGAGCCCTTGATGCGGTGCGGCTTCGCCGCATGGAACGCGAGGGCTCCGCCCTCGACAGGGTTTCGCCCGCCCTTCGGGCCGGGGCGAGTGACTTTGGAAAGACCCGCTCTCTTTGGCAAATAACACCAAAGGTCTTCTCCCCCGCTTATTCGCCCGACTGATGTCGGGTTCCTTCGGCTCACCCTCTTGTCCAACGGCACGCGCCGATGGGCCGTCCATGGCCCAACGCCACTCGCTCGGCATCCTGCCTCGCGGCCTGGACAAGAGGGCTCGCCTCAACGAATAAGAGGGGGATCAAAACCGTGCCCGCCTGAGGCTATCGTGCAACCGTGAACAAGCCCCCTCTCCCCTTGGGAGAGGGCTGGGGTGAGGGTAACTTTGCATTCCCGGCCAAATGCGTTGATCACCCAAAGCACAATCGATGACTAATTTATTGATCCAACACAGATTCCCGCCAAAACACGCTTCTCAAGGCGCCCCCCTCCCCCTTAAGATAGCCAAACGACAATCTCTCTCGGGAGCACACCATGGCTGCGATTGTTGCTATCTCGCAGGTTAACAGCAGCGAACTGGGGTCTGCCACTCAGGGGCGGTAGCGTGGTTGTTGTAGGTTGGTGCAGAGCGGATCGAAGACCAACAGGCGAGCATAATTGCGCTAACCTACGATTTTTAGCCAAATACACGATATGTTTTTTATACAGTGGTAATGAAAGAGTAAAAGATGAGGTCAAGTGAATACATGCAAGAATCAGATACAGACTGTTAATATTTTTATTTAATTTTATTTTTTCCGTGGAAACTATCTGGGCAGAGCATAGTGATACGAAAGACTCTGCTATCGGATTAGTGCCGCCTTCTATCTAATCACTGTTAGGCCTTCACAAGTTATGGCTGATCGCTACATAATTGACACTAATGTAGTACTTCAATATCCCGAAGTACTAGCAATGGCCGCCGGAAAAAAAATAGTTATTCCACAAGCGGTACTTGAAGAACTGCAACATGCGCGGTTGCGCGGAGTTCAGCGTGGGGTACAAGACGTGATTGCTGAAGCAATCGGGAAAGGTGCTCACGTTGCCCCAACTCCAGCAAGTATCAAACAAGAACCGATTGCTTCTGACAGGGCCGCTCAAAGGCTAAATGGTGCTGATATAGCCATTGCGCGGATAGCTATAGATTATGCCGATCGCATGGGGACCAAAGCAGTCTGTGTTGTTACAGCAGATCGTGCGCTTGTGGAATTCCTTGGCTCTAGGGGTATTAGCGCAATCAGTGGCCGTCAATTTCTGACCGAACCATCTATTGGCAAAGTAGATAAAGAAATTGAAGTAACAGCCAAGCAAATTATTTCCAATCAGCGGCGTTACCTGATTATTAGCTTTGTCCTTGGTATTGTTTCTGCGCTATTTGGTAATTTCGCGTTTTCAAATATTAAATACCTCATTACCACAATTTCCATTTGGGGCACATTGTTCGCGCTTCCTGTGCTTGGCATTGGCCTTTATTGGTACCGTGAGCGTTTTCGTCTGTCTTATGGAATTTTCGAGTTTATCGTTGGCGTAATCATGACCTACTACATATTCTTCCCAAACTTTGACTATTCAAAGCTTGGCCCAGTTGAAGCCATTCAAATTCTTGGTGGGCTATATGTCATGGTTCGTGGCCTAGATAATGTCGGAAAAGGCACTGAGGGAACGCGCATAGAACAGCTATGGAAAAAACTATTTTGAGCAAAAGCGTTCACGGCCTAACCCTACGCGCCAAGGGACGCGCCGCAAGCTGCGCGCCCCTGATCTAGCACGTTATGCGTTTCTCATTTATCGCTTGGGAACAACATGAAAAGAAAAGTTAAGCGCGAAAAGTAGCTTCCGGCGTTTGCAATTCACAAATCTGGGACACCCAACTTTCTGAGCAAGGTTTAGCATAGCCAACATTCAAAAAGATGGGCGTCCCAGCGCTGCTATCGGATGGCTTGCAGACACAATCGGGGTGAGAGCATTCAAACTGATACCTTTAAAAAGTTAGCCCCCCCCCTATTTCTGAGCAACGAAACCAAAATCAGGACACCCACCTTTATGAGCACAACCCTGCATAGCCAACACTAAAAAGGTGGGAGTCCCAGTGTTGCCTCCTATAAAAATATGAATGAGTAACAACTATGAATGAAGACTCAGAACCAACTGTATATGATTATATTAGTAAATACCATTTTCCAATTATTGGGTATGACCAGAAATCAGGTAAAGAAATACTTGTCGGAACATGTATTATTGTAAATTTACTTGATCGTTTTTTTCTTGTCACCGCATCTCATGTGATGAATGCTAGAGAAAATTTGAAAGATAAAGAATTATGGATATGGAATTTTTCAGATGGATGTAAGTTCACCATAACCGAAGATATAATCGGCGATGATAGTCTAGATTTGCCACACCACCATGATATCGCCGTTGTAGAGTTAAATGTTTCAAGATATGGTATTTTCAAAACCATCGATTTTCAGAGAAATTGTTTTATAGGATTGCACAGGATTATTGGTACAAAGTACTTTCAACCTGCCCTAGGTGAGGATACATTTCTTATTATTGCTGGCTACCCGAGCTCTATGAACAAACTTCTTAAAAATAGATACAAGAAACCAAAGTTATTAATTCATTCAACCGACCATTTTTTAGGTAAGATGTCTAATGATGTCATTGATGAGTTACTGACAATATCTGCAAGATGGGATGACGAAAATCTCGAGAATAAGGGAGCGAATCTTCCCGCCCCACAAGGTATGAGTGGAGGTGGGGTTTGGGTGTTGTCAAATAAATCCGAGTTCAACCCTCGTTTATATGCCATCTCTGTCGCATGCTTAAGTCGAGAAAAAAGAATAGTCGCTGTTAAAATGGCGGTTGTTTTGTCCATGATAAAGTGCTTCTTCCCAGATACTATTCTAGATAAAGTGAACCTACCTTTTAAACATGAGATTGTTTGTGATAAAAGCGTTAAATTATTTCGTGTGGAGTAGATATATAATTTTCTAGTGTTGCGGGTATTAATCGTTATCGAGGATAATATGAAAGCTAATTTATTGAAATAATAGCGCTGATTTGAGGTCAGTTGCTGAAACATTACTGATGATTCGTCATTATTTTTATTTAAACTCTTTGTCATAACACAAATCTGGGACACCCACCTTTCTGAGCGAGACGTCACATCGCCAGAACCCAAAAGATGGGTGTCCACGTTTTGATTTTTTTCTCAGCCACCATATATCCAACAACCCTTTCCAATCTCACCATTACCGCCCCCGTTTCCACACCCGCCACCCCATCAACACCAGCACAACTCCCGGCAGCCAGACCCAGTAGAGCTCGGAGAGGATCACCGCCTCACCTCGGGCGGTGAGATAGGCCTCCAGCTTGAAGGGAGCGACCCGGATCACCTGCCAGGGGGCAAAGAAACGCTCGTCACGCCACGGCCAGAGCCAGCCAACCCCCTTGCCACCTGTGGTGAGGGAATCGAGCAGGCTGTGGGAGAGCAAAGAGACCAGCAGAAACGACCAGACGGTGGCGGCGCTGGCCCGAAGATGGCGGTGAAACAGCATGGCCAGCGTGGGCAGGGCAAAGGCGAACAGCAATGAATGGGTAAAGCCGCGATGGCCAAAGACATGGCCATAGGCGACCCCCAGTTTGAAGGCGAGCACGTCGGCATCGGGCAGCATGGCGATGGCAACCCCCGCCAGCAGCAGACGCAGCGAGATAATCCGGCTGCCAAGCCCGAGTCCAAGGCAGATAGGTACGGCGGCATGGGTGACTATGGTGGGCATAGAGTGAAGCTCCAACTGAAAACTGGTGCTTACCCTAATCCCGTTCGGTGAAGTGAACATGAAGTGCACTGCGGCTCTGCAAGCGACATCCTCCCGGCCCCTCGATCATCCCCCAGACCATCCCTCACCAACTTTTCCGCCCTAAAAAGTGAACTCCTCTACACTTTTTATCTCAACCAGCACCAGGACCATAAAAAGTGCATCATCGTACACTTTTGATTGCTGTTTGCTCTTACCATAGGTTAAGGTGTAACAACCTACACTTTTTCCCGTGATCATGATGGCAGACGCATCGTTGCAAACCGGCCCGAAAGAACTGGATCCCGCCTCGCTGGGGCTGGCGATCCGCGAGAGACGCAAGGCCGCCAGGATGACCCAGGAGGTGACGGCCTCACTGTGCGGCATCTCCAAGAAGACCCTGATCAAGATTGAAAAGGGGGGGGATGTCTACCTCTCGACCCTGTTGCAGGTAATGAAGGCGCTGGGGCTGCACTTGCAACTGGTGCAGGAAACGGGCTCACAGGCAACAAGCGGCAACAGCCAACCCGAGGTCGGTGATGATGAATGGTTCTGAGCGCCATCGGCTGGAACTTCGGCTGGGTAACCAGCTGATCGGCCATCTCGAGTATGACTCCAGCCAGGATGCGTTTCAGCTCGGCTATACACCTGAGTGGCAGGCGCGTGGCTTCCCGCTCTCCCCCCCACTGGCGCTGGATGGATCGGCCAGCAGTGCCCAGATCCGGGCGTATCTCGGCAACTTGCTGCCTGAAAATCGCGGGCTGGACCATCTGATTGAGGCGCTCTCCGTTTCGCGCAGCAATCTCTTTGCCCTGATCCACGGCATCGGCCGCGATGTCTCCGGGGCTGTCACCTTTACCCTGCCCGCAGAGCCCGACGTCCCCACCCGGTTTCGCCCCATCACCCCAGAGGAGCTGTTGCTGCGCCTCGAACAGCCCGAGATCTGGCCGCTGGAAGTCTGGGATGGTCGCCCCCGCCTCTCGGTTGCGGGTGTGCAGGCCAAGCTCAACCTGCTGCGACTCGAGGGGGCGCTGGGATTTGGCGAGGGCGAGCTCTGTTCCACCCACCTCCTCAAGTTCGAGCATCACCCTCATCTGGTGATCAATGAGTTTGTGACCATGGGGCTGGCCGCACTGCTGGGCATGCCGGTGGCGCGGGTCGAACTGCACAGGGTCGGCCAAGGCGATAAGTCCCACCGAGGTTTGCTGGTAGAACGCTTCGATCGGCGCCTCGATGAAGATGGCTTGAGGGTGCGCCGTCGCCATATGATCGATGCCTGTCAGGGGCTGGGGTTTCCCGTCGCCCGAAAATATGAACGCAACTTCGGTGACGGGCGAGACGTGGCCCATATTCGGGAAGGGGTGAGCCTGCCACGGCTGTTCAGTCTCAGCGCACTTTGCGTCAATCCGGCGCAGGCCAGACTGGACATGCTGCAATGGCTGCTCTTCAACCTCTGCGTCAACAATCACGATGCCCACGGCAAGAACTACAGCTTCTTCGTATCAAAAGCAGGGCTGATGCCCACCCCCTGGTACGATCTGGTCAATGTGGGGCTTTACCCCGAGTTCAACCAGCATCTGGCCATGGCCATAGGCGACGAGTTTGCTCCCGAGGCGGTCAACGCATGGCAGTTGCTGGAGATGGCCGAGGCATGCGAGCTGCCCAAACGCCTGTTGCAGCAGACCTTGCACAAGATGGCCAGCGACATACTGCATCAGCTTGATGCCGCCATCGCCCTGGTTGAGACAGACAATCCCGCCGAGCTGGCTTATCTGGCACGTTACAGAGACGACGTTGAGCACCGTTGCGACCATTTTCAGGCGCAGGCGACGCTGTTGCCCGAGCTGCAACTGTAGCCTGGACTTGCCACTCCTATGGGACGCAACCCAGCCTTGAGCCCATGGCGGGCATTGCCTACAATGACCCACTTTTTATCACACTCAGGTCTATAAAATGAGCGACAACAAACCTGCACTGCCCGACCGTCTGGCGGCCAACCCGCGCAGCCCGCACCATGTGGCGGAGTGTTTCGAGCACGAGATCGGCATTCGCGTGAACGGCAAGGAGCGCACCAATGTCGAGGAGTACTGCATCAGCGAAGGTTGGGTGAAGATCCCCTCCCCCAAGGCCAAGGATCGCTACGGCAACCCCATGCTGATCACCGTCAAGGGCACCGTCGAGGCTTTCTACGCCTAAGCGGCCCTGACCGCGCGCCCCGTCGGGCCCGCCGCCATGCGGTTCAGAACACCGGCCTTGCGCCGGTGTTCTGCTTTTGGGCTGGCCCAGGGTTACAGGCGCCTCTCTTTCTTTGCTCTCTGTTGCCTTCCTGTTTCTTCCTTTCCCTCCCTTTCTTTCGCCTTTTCCTTTTCATCTGGGCCCTGATCCGGCTGGCGAGCCGCCTTTGGCATCCAGGCAGGGAGGCGCTCCTGTCATCCCTGCCGGTTTACCCAGGCCATCACCGCATCACTCACCCTCGGGAGCACGACTTGCCGCCCTGCCAGCGTTGCAGCGCAGCCCCCGCCAGCACCAGCAGGATGCCGAGCAGATCGCTCGCGGCCAGCCGTCCGGCCAGGGCATCGAGCAGGGCGCCCCCCGCCAGCTGGCCCGTGACGATGAGCAGGGCGCAGGCCAGGGCGCCGATCCGACCGATGGCCCAACTGCTGATGGCGACGAACAGCGCCCCCAGCACCCCGCCGAGCAGCAGCCAGGGATCGAGCCCGGCTAGCCGCTCCCAGGGTGCCCCTTTGAGGATGAGCAGGGCGCCGAGCAGCCCGAAGCCGAGCAGGTGGTTGGCAAGGGAGGCCGTCATGGCGCCCCGGGCGCTGGCGAGGCGGCCATTGAGGGTGCGCGACAGGCTCACCGCCACGCCGTTCAGCAGTCCCAACAGGATCAGAAGGGTCATGGTGTTTCTCCTAGCCGAGCACGATAAACAGGGCGCCGGCCATCACCAGCAGGGCGGCGAGCGCGTCCTTTCCCGAGGGGCGGCGGCGAGCCAGTCCGAGCCAGCCGAGGCCATCGCACAGGGCACCAAACAGCAGCTGGCCGAGCAGCAGCAGGGCCAGGGTGCCCGCCATGCCGAGGGGCGAGTTGAGGCAGAGGGCCGCCAGCACCACGGTGAGCGCCCCCGGCAGACCGCCGAGCCAGGCCCAGGGCGGGGCCGCCTCCGGCGTCGGGGGCCTTGGGGAGAGCCACCACAGGAGCCCGGCCACCAGGCTGCCGACCCCGTGGGCCAGCCAGCTCGCGAGCCAGGGGTCGGTGGCGCGGGACAGGGCGCCGTTCTGGGCGATCATCAGCGCCAGCAGCAGGCCGGCGGCGAAGGCGGCCAGGGCACCCAGGGTCTGGCCAAGTGTCTGGCCGAGGGCGGGGCGGCCGGGGCCGCGGTCAACAAGCGGGGGGATCATGGGGTTGCTCCTTGGTTGAACTGACGAGCAGGGTAAATTGTTTTTGATTTGGGGATAATCTACCCTCCTGGAACAACATTGTTTCCATATCGAGAACAACATGAACCAGGAAGCCTTCGCCCTGCTCCCCGCCTTCGTCGCCGTGGTGGAGTCGGGCACCTTCTCCGGCGCCGCCCGTCAGCTCGGCCTCAGCAAGTCGGTGCTGAGCAAGAAGGTGAGCCAGCTCGAGCAGGCCCTCGGCTGCCAGCTCCTCTATCGCACCACCCGTTCCCTCACCCTCACCGAGGCGGGGGAGCGCTACTTCGAGACGGTGCGCCATGCAGTGCGCCTGGCCAGCGACGGGGAAGATGCCATCGGCGCCCTGCAATCGGCCCCCCGCGGCCTGCTGCGGGTGACGGTGCCCATGGTCTATGGCCGGCGCCACATCGCCCCCCTTGTCCCCGAGTTTCTCGCCCTTCACCCCGAGGTGCAGTTGCAGCTGGAGATGAGCGACGCCCGGCAGGATCTGGTGGCCGAGGGGTTCGACGTGGCGGTGCGCATCGGCGAGCTGGAGGATTCGAGCCTGGTCGCCCGCCGCCTCGCCCCCTGTCTCAGCACCCTGTGCGCCGCCCCCGCCTACCTGGCGCAGGCCGGCACGCCCCGCACCCCGGCGGATCTCGAGCGCCACAACTGCCTCTTCTACTCCCTGTTTCGCGGCGGCACCCAGTGGCGGCTGCACGGGCCCGAAGGAGAGGTGGCCATCACCCCCAGGGGCAATTTCGAGGTCAACAACAGCGATGCCATCCACACCGCGCTGCTGGCGGGGCTTGGCATCGGCAACATGCCGGACTTCATCGTGGCGCGGGATCTCGCCATCGGGCGGCTGGTGCCCGTCCTGCCAGACCATGCCCTGCCCGAGCACGGCATCTGGTGCGTCTATCCCAAGCGCCGCCACCTGCCCGCCAAGGTGGCGGCCTGGCTGGCCTTCCTGCAGGCGCGTCTGGGGCTGCGCTGAGGGGGGCATCGGGATAACCGGAACGGTTCACGTTTTTTTCATCGGGAAGGGAGTAGAGTAGGCAGCAAACCAAGCATCTGTTTTTATTGGAAAAGCATTCAGGGGACGAGCCAAGGCATCGCGCCCCGCACCCCACAGGGAGCCCCATGATGAATAAAACCGCGATTGCCCTGACCCTCACCAGCCTGCTGACGCTGCCGCTCGTTATCTCATCCGATGCCTGGGCCGCCCCGGTGCGCTCCCTGCAAAAGGAGCAGAATTACGAGCAGTTCATCAGCAAGCGCCAGGTGGTGGATCAGCTGCTGGCAGACGCCGCCCGCATCTTCCACTCCCCCGCCCGGGTCTCCGATGCGGGCTTTACCGCCAAGATGCCGAGCAACATGGAGCAGGTGACTACCCTGCTGCTGGAGGCCCACCAGCTTGAGCCCTATCGCACCGATCTGCTCATCTCGGCGGCCAACGCCCAGATCTACAACGGCAACGTGGACAGGGCCATCGCCCTGTTCGAGCAGGCCCTCACCGCCGCCCCGGACGATCTGGACATCAACACCTATCTGGCCACCTGGCAGCGCTTCAAGGGCAACCAGGCCAAATCCGATGGCTACCTCAAGCGGGTCGGCGAGCTCAATGCCGGTCGCGCCGCCGACTTGCAGCGACTGTTCGCCACCGTGGACAGGGTGGTCGCCACCCCCCTCAAGGAACGTCAGGGACGGGGCGAGAAGAAGGGGCGCCGCGCCATCGTCACCCTGGGCTATGCCCTCAATCCCGACGGCTCCATGCACGACATCCTGCTGGGACGCCTCGAGACCACCCGCGCCCTGGCCCAGGCCGATCCGGCGGCCCTCGTCATCCTCACCGGCGGCGTGCCCCAGAACCGCCAGACCGAGGGCAAGCTGATGGCGGACTGGCTGGCGAAAAAGGGCATCGACCGCTCCCGCATCATCGAGGAGAACTACGCCACCAGCACGGTGGAGAACGCCCTCTACAGCGGCTATGCCCTCGCCCGCCACGAGATTGAGTTCGCCACCCTGGTGAGCTCGGCGAGCCATGTGCGCCGGGGCCAGACCCTGCTGGAAATCGCCTGCTGGCAGAGCGGCCCGGCGAACATCCGCATCGACAGCGTCGCCTACCCGGACAAGCCCCTCTCCGCTCTGGCCAAGGCAAGCCCGGAGGAACTGCTTGGCATCTACCGGGACGCCCTGCGTACCTATGGCCTGTGGAGCTACCGCTCGGCCCCGCTGGTGGAGCGCTGATCCCCCGGCATGGCGCCCAGCAAAAAGCCCGCCGGCTGGCGCAATGCTGTTCAGATAAGCACTTTTTTGACTGATTATTCATAAATTGGATTTGAGTTGAGGGGGCAAGGCTGTGTCCAGTCGATCTTCCTCCAGCCTTTATCCAGCGGGGCTTGCAATAGAAAGAGGGAGGCATCATGCCTCCCTCGATTTTTTGTCCTGATACTACGTGGACTGGAACTCAAATTCTCTTAAGTGAACAGCATTGCGCCGGCTGGCGGGCTTTTTCATCATCTGACGGGCCTGGGTGTTGCTATCGGCCCTTGCGCTCCGGCCACCAGGGTGAAGCCCCGATGGCCGGTCTCAGCCCTTGAGCTCCAGCACGGTGGTGAAGCCTCCGAAAATCATGCGGGCACCATCAAACGGCATGGTCTGGTGCAGGGGATTGGCGGGGTCCATCCTGGGGTCCTGCATCATCTTGCCCATGGCGTCGTCCCGCACCGCCTTGCTCGGCCACTCCACCCAGGAGAAGACCACGGTTTCATCCTCCCTGGCCGCCACCGCCCGGTAAAAGTCGGTCTGCTTGCCGTGGGGCACATCGTCCCCCCAGCACTCCAGCACCCGGGTGGCGCCGTATTCGAGGAAGATGGGGTCAAACTGCCCCGCATGATCGATCAGGGCCTGCTTGTTGGCCGTCGGCACGGCGAGCACGAATCCGTCCACGTATGACATCAGAGGTTCCTCCAGTGAGTGAGGATCTCAGCATAGCAGCCGCCCATCAGCCCGCGCTCTGCGCCGCCCCGCGCAGCCAGCCATCACAACGAGACCAGCCGCTCCAGATCGCTGCGGGTCAGGCGCTTGCTGTCCACCTTCACGTAGAGGGAGTGCTCCTCGCGCACCAGCAGCACGTCGCTTACCCCCTCGCTGGCGCGGATCCGCTGCTCCAGGGCCGGGGTGGCCTCGACCCCTTCCGGCAGCACGATGCGCAGGCTGCTCACATAGGGGGGCTCGGCCATGGTGAGGCTCACCCCGAGCCAGGCGAGGGCCAGGGCGGCGCAACCGCCAAACACCAGGGGGCCGCCCCCCAGGCTGTAGAGCAGGCCGCCGAGACTGCCGCCGATGGCGACCCCGAGGAACTGACTGGTAGAGTAGACCCCCATGGCGGTGCCCTTGTAGCCCGGCGGGGACTCCTTGCTGATGAGAGACGGCAGCAGTGCCTCCATCACGTTGAAGCCGATGAAGAAGAGCTGCAACCCGGCGAGCAGACCCCACAGCTGCTGGCCGCTCTGCCAGAGCACCAGCTCGGCGGCCAGCATCACCACCACGCACCCGATGAAGACCCGCTTCATCTGGCGGTGCTTCTCGGCATAGATGATGAAGGGCACCACGCTCACGAAGGCGATCATCATGGTCACCAGATAGGCCTGCCACTGGCTGTCACGGGGCAGCCCGGCACGCTCCAGCAGGGGCGGCAGGGCCACGAAGCTCGACATCAGCAGGGTGTGGACGCAGAGGATGCCGAGGTTGAGTTTGAGCAGGCGAGGGTTGGTGAGCACGGTACGAAAGCTGCCTCGCACCATGGCGGACTCGCGATTTTGCAGGTGGGCCGCCGGGGTCGGCACCACCCAGAGCACCATGGCGATGGCGGCCAGGGCCAGCAGGGCGATGAGCCAGAAGAGGCCGGACAAGCCCAGGGCATGGGTGATGAGGGGGCCGGTCACCATGGCGATGGCGAAGGTGATGCCAAAGCTCACCCCGATGAAGGCCATCGCCTTGGTGCGATTCTGCTCCCGGGTGAGATCCGACAGGAGCGCCATGACGGCGGCGGAGATGGCGCCGCTCCCTTGCAGGGCGCGCCCGACGATGACCCCCCAGATGGCGTCGCTCAGGGCGGCGATGACGCTGCCAAGGGCAAACATCAGCAGGCCGCCAACGATGAGGGGCTTGCGCCCCACCTTGTCGGAGAGCAGGCCGAAGGGGATCTGGAACAGGGCCTGGGTCATGCCGTAGATGCCGATGGCAAGCCCGATGAGCGCCTCGGAGGCGCCCGCCAGGGACATGCCGTAGGTGGTCAGCACCGGCAGCACCATAAACATGCCGAGCATGCGCAGCGAGAAGACGGAGCCGAGCGCCCAGGTCGCGCGTCGCTCGCCCCTCGTCATGGTGAAATCATTCATGAGGGCCTCGATGAGTCAAAAAGAAGAGAGAAAGAAAGGGGTGACAGGCGCCCGGCCGCCCCGAAAAATCGGCGATGCCCCTCGCAGGGCGGCGCCCATAATAGCAGAGCCGGGAAGATTCCCGGCTCTGGATTTCATGCATTTCAGGGGTGCAGTTCACACTATCAGGGCAGCATGCTCACCAGTACCGGCGCTGCGTCCGGCTGGAAGCCCACCGACATCATCACGCTCAGGCAAGTGAAGATGATGACGACGATGGAGAACATGTCAGCTCCAGCGTCAGGGCAGCATGCTCACCAATACAGGCGCTGCGTCCGGCTGGAAGTCCACCGACATCATCACGCTCAGGCAAGTAATGGTGACGATGGAGAACATGAACAGCTTGCGCGCCCAGAGGGAGTCGTCCACCGCCGCCTTGTAGCCCGACAGCGCCATCCCCAGCCACCAGACGCTCACCGCGGTGGCCACCACCAGATACTTGTACCCGGCGTAGCCGCCGAGGAACAGCATCAGGGTCGGCACCATGAACGCCAGGATGTAGAGGGTGATGTGGAGCTTGGCCACCGGGATCCCCTTCACCACCGGCAGCACCGGGATGTTGGCAGCCTGGTAGTCCTTGAAGCGGAAGATGGCGATCGCATAGGAGTGCGGCATCTGCCACAGGCTGAAGATCGCCAGCAGGATCAGGGCCCCCGAGTCGAACTGCCCGCTCACCGCGCAGTAGCCGATGACCGGCGGCGCGGCGCCGGAGAGGCTGCCGACCAGGGTGCCATAGACCGAGTGGCGCTTCATGTAGAGGCTGTAGACCCCCACATAAACCAGGAAGCCCAGCACCGCCAGCAAGGCGGCCAACGGATTGGCCGCAAAGTAGAGCAGTGCAATGCCCGCAACGCCCAGCGCCGTCGCATACCAGAGGGAGACACCGGGGGCGATGAGCCCCCGCACCAGGGCGCGGTTCTTGGTGCGCTCCATGATGCAGTCGATGTCCCGGTCGATGTAGTTGTTGAACACGCAACCGGAGGCCACCACCAGTGACACCCCCACCATGGTCAGGATGAACAGGGGCACATCCAGGCTCCCCTTCGAGGCCAGCAGGAATCCCCCGATAACCGAGATGAGGTTGCCGAAGATGATGCCCGGCTTGGTCACTTGCAGGTATTGCTTCATCATCATCAACCCGCTCAGTGAACCATCATGTTGATGTTGAGGTTGTACATGATCCACAGGGAACCCACGACCACGATGGCGATGATGAGCACGGTAAAGACCAGTGCCACCAGGTTCCAGCGCTCCTCGGAGGAGGTGTTCATGTGCAGGAAGTAGACCAGGTGTACGAAGATCTGCACCACCGCCATGGCCACCACGGTGCCGAGCACCACGGCGTGGGAGGCGGAGCCGTCCATCACCATCCAGAACGGCACGGCGGTCAGGATGAGTGACAGCACGAAACCGATCATGTAGGACTTGACGCTGCCGTGGCTGGCGCCGTGATTGTCAACGGAATGACTCATTTACATGACCCCCATCAGATAGACCACGGTGAAGACGCAGATCCATACCACGTCGAGGAAGTGCCAGAACAGGCTCAGGCACATCAGGCGAGTGCGGTTGCGCTCGGTCAGCCCCTTCTTGGTGATCGACACCATCATCACGATGATCCAGACCAGGCCGCTGGTCACGTGGATACCGTGGGTCCCCACCAGGGTGAAGAAGGCAGAGAGGAAGCCGCTGCGATCCGGGCCCGCCTCGTGCACGATCAGGTGATGGAACTCGTAGATTTCCATCGCGATGAAGCCGGCACCCAGCAGGAAGGTGACGAACAGCCAGGTGTTGACCGCCGCGACTTTGTTCTTGTTCATGGCCAGCATGCCGAACCCGAAGGTGATGGAGCTCAGCAGCAGCAGCATGGTTTCGGCGAACACGAACGGCAGTTCGAAGATGTCCTTGCCGGTGGGGCCGCCGGCAGTGCCGTTGACCAGGACCGCATAGGTCGCGAACAGGGTCGCGAACAGGATGCAGTCACTCATCAGGTAGATCCAGAAACCGAATACCTTGGTGGCACCGGCATCGTGGTGCCCATCCTCATGGGCACCGTGAGAGTGATGTAGTACGTCAGTCGCCATGGAATTAAGCCACCTTGTTGATGTTGTCGAAATGCTGACCTTCGATGCGCTCGATCTCGTCAACCTGTACGTAGTAGTCCACATCGTCGTTGAAGCTGTGGATGATCCAGGTGGCGATCATGCCGATGAAGCCGGCGATGGCCATCCACCAGATGTGCCAGATCATGGCAAAGCCGAACACCACGCTGAAGGCGGCGATGATGACACCGGCACCGGAGTTCTTCGGCATGTGGATGGGGGCATACTGGGCAGGCTTCTTGTAAGCGCTGCCGTCAGCCTTGGCTTCCCAGAAGGCGTCCAGACCGGTGACCTTCGGCTCGATGGCGAAGTTGTAGAACGGCGGCGGAGAGGACGTCGCCCACTCCAGGGTACGGCCACCCCAGGGATCGCCGGTCAGGTCGCGGTTCTTCTCGCGGTCGCGGATGCTGACCACGATCTGGATGACCTGGCACAGCACGCCCAGGGCAATCAGACCGGCGCCGCAGGCGGCGACCACCAGCCAGCCGTGGAACTCGGGATCGATGTTCTGGCTGACACGACGGGTCATGCCCATGAAGCCCAGCACGTAGAGCGGCATGAAGGCCACGAAGAAGCCGGTGATCCAGCACCAGAAGGCACGCTTGCCCCAGACGTCATCCAGCTTGAAGCCGAACGCTTTCGGGAACCAGTAGGTGATACCGGCGAAGCAGCCGAACACCACGCCGCCGATGATGACGTTGTGGAAGTGGGCGATGAGGAACAGGCTGTTGTGCAGCACGAAGTTGGCGGCCGGCACGGAGAGCAGTACCCCGGTCATGCCACCCACGGTGAAGGTGATGATGAAGCCGACGGTCCACAGCATGGGCGAGGTGAACTCGATGCGACCGCGGTACATGGTGAACAGCCAGTTGAAGATCTTCACCCCGGTCGGGATGGAGATGATCATGGTGGTGATGCCGAAGAAGGCATTCACGTTGGCGCCGGACCCCATGGTGAAGAAGTGGTGCAGCCAGACGATGAACGACAGCACGGTGATCGCCACGGTTGCCCACACCAGGGAGGTGTAACCGAACAGCTTCTTCTTACAGAAGGTCGCCACCACTTCGGAGAAGATCCCGAACACCGGCAGCACCAGGATGTACACCTCGGGGTGACCCCAGGCCCAGATCAGGTTGATGTACATCATCATGTTGCCACCCATGTCATTGGTAAAGAAATGGGTACCCAGGTAGCGGTCTGCGGTGAGCAGGGCGATGGTGACGGTCAGGATCGGGAAGGAGGCGATGATCAGGATGTTGGCACACAGGGCGGTCCAGGTGAAGACCGGCAGGCGCATCATGGTCATGCCAGGGGCACGCATGCGGATGATGGTGGCGAAGAAGTTCACGCCGGTCAGCAGGGTCCCCAGACCCGAAATCTGCAGACTCCATATCCAGTAATCGACCCCGACCCCGGGACTGAACTCCAGCCCCGACAAGGGCGGATAGGCCAGCCAGCCGGTCTGGGCGAATTCACCGACCCCGAGGGAGACGTTGATCAGCACCACGGCCGCGGCGGTGAACCAGAAGCTCAGGTTGTTCAGGAAGGGGAAGGCCACGTCACGGGCACCGATTTGCAGCGGCACCACGATGTTCATCAGACCGATCACCAGCGGCATGGCCACGAAGAAGATCATGATGACGCCGTGGGCGGTGAAAATCTGGTCGTAGTGATGGGCGTTCAGGTAGCCTTCGCCACCCCCGGAGGCGATGACCTGCTGGCCACGCATCAGCACGGCGTCGGCAAAGCCACGCAGCAGCATGACCATGCCCAGAATGAGATACATGATACCGAGGCGTTTGTGGTCGACCGAGGTCAGCCACTCTTTCCACAGATATTGCCACTTGCCGTAGTAAGTGATGAGACCGGCGATGGCCAGGCCCCCCAGAATGATACCGGCTATCGTGACCATGATGATGGGTTCATGGTACGGAATAGCCTCGAGTGTCAATTTTCCAAACATCGATTATTCCTCGGATCCTGCTTTCACACTCTTGTCGGCCGACATGGCCATGTGTCCGGCATGGGCGTCATGGTTCATGGCCTGGTTCTCCATGGCGTCCTCTTGCGAGGCCTCATGGTTCATCCCTTCATGGTCCATGGCACCCGCTTTCGGGGCGGCGTCATGGTTCATGGCCTCGTGGTTCATGCCCTCGTGATCCGCGGAGCCCGCAGCCGGGGTGGCGTGACCACCATGGGACATGCCGCCCATGAACTTGTTGATGATGTTGACGAACAGCTTGGGATCGGCGCTGGCGAAGTACTCCACCGGGTGGTTTTCGCTCTTCTTGGCCAGGGCATTGAACTCATCCATGGTGCTCAGGGCCTTGGAAGAGGCCTTCACCTTGGCTACCCAGGCGTCGAAACCGGCTTGATCCTGGGTCGCGATGGCCTTGAACTTCATGCCGGAGAAACCGGCACCGCTGTAACCGCCGGAGATGCCCTTGTACTCGCCCGCTTCGTTGGCGATCAGGTGCAGCTTGGTCTGCATGCCCGCCATGGCGTAGATCTGGCCGCCCAGTTGCGGGATGAAGAAGGAGTTCATCACGGTGTCGGAGGTCACCCGGAAGTTGACCGGGGTGTTGACCGGGAAGGCCAGCTCGTTGACCGACGCAATGCCCAGCTCCGGATAGACGAACAACCACTTCCAGTCCAGGGAAATGACATCCACCTGAACCGGTTTGACGTCCGATTCCAGCGGCTTGTAAGGGTCGAGGGAGTGGGAAGTTTTCCAGGTGATCACCGCCAGGATGACGATGATGATGACGGGTACAGTCCAGACGACTGCCTCAATCTTGTTGGAGTGGGCCCAGTCCGGCGCATAGGTGGCACTGGTGTTGGACGCCCGGTATTTGTAGGCGAACGCCACCGCCATGACAATCACGGGCACCACCACGATCAGCATCAAGCCGAGTGCGGTGAGTATCAGTGACTTCTGCTCCATACCGACCTGCCCCTTGGGGCTCATCAGTGCCATGTCGCAGCCACTCAGCAAGCTGGCGGTCGCGAGCAGCAGCAAAGCGCCCAAGCCCCTCTTCACATCAAAGAGTCTCATGCAATGTCCTCATCTTTTGAAGGCTTATTGGTATAAAAAAATGCAGCATTTTATTGCATCAGACCGGCATGTGAACAACATGAAAAATTAATCCCAAAAATGTTCAAAAGGTGATGGAAAGCGGTATCAGATGTTAATCCCTTGACAATGACCAATTTATTCAAGTTACACCGCGGCAATTCATCTTCCGTTAATCTCTCGCGCCACCAAAAGTGACCACCAATTAACCAAAAAGATCCATCTGGTCTGTTTTTAACCCGCCATTGCGATCAAAAAAGAGCCATACAGCCCCTTTTCGACTCACAGGTCATTTCTCCACACCTTGATCTGGATGGGTATTTTTCGGGGAAGATTAAAAAAATAATTAATCAAACGAATGTATGATTAACTTCCCGCCCCCCGACAACGGTCGCAACCCCTGGCGCCAGAAGGCACACTTCGTAACAAAACGGGCCCTTGTGCGGGCCCGTTGACAATCGTTTTCTCTCCCTCCCTCGAGGTCCGGTGTCAGGAGTGATCGTGTTCCATCCGGGTCGCCACGGCGATCCGGTTCCAGGCGTTGATGGTGACCACCTGCATCAGACACTGGGCCAGCAGGGTTTCCCCCAGTTGGGCCAGCGCCGCCTCATAGGTCTGCGCCGTGAGCCCCTTGTCGGCGATCAGGGTCACCTCGTCGGTCAGGGCCAGCACCGCCCGCTCCCGGGCGTCGAACAGCGGCGACTCCTGCCAGGCGGCCAGCGCCAGCAGACGCTGGGCGCTCTCCCCGTGCTTCATCGCCACGTCGGCGTGCATCTCGATGCAGTAGGCGCAGCCGTTGATCATGGAGGCGCGCAACTTGATGAGCTCCTTGAGCGACAGGGGAATGTCGGTGCCCCCGAGGTAGGACTCGAGGCCCATCATGGCCGAGACGGCGGCGGGCACCTGGTTGGCGAGCTGGATACGGTGTGACATGGCAAGACTCCTGTGATGGACCCCGGATGGGGCGGTGAGCTGATTGTTCACTTTTTCATTGTTGATTAGAATATCGTCATAACCTGCAACAGTTTTGCGTTTATCGCAAAGGTGAATCCATGCTGGATCGCATCCGCATCCTGGCCCAGGTGGTGGAATCGGGCAGTTTCTCCCGTGCCGCCCGCGCCCTCAACCAGGCCCCCTCCTCCGTGACCCGTGCCATCGACGCCCTGGAGCAGCAGCTCGGGATCCCGCTCTTCAAGCGCAGCACCCGCCAACTGGTGCTGACCGAACAGGGCGCCTATTTTCTCGCCCGCTCCCTGCCCCTGCTGGAGGAGGCGGATCAGCTGGTGCAATCCCTGCAACCCCTCTCGGTGGCGCCAGAGGGGCCGCTGCGGGTCTCGGTGTTCGAGAGCTTCGGCGCGTCCTGGCTCTCTCCCCGCCTGCCCGACTTCCTCACCCGCTACCCCGGGGTGCGCCTGGAGGTTGCGCTGGACAACCGCATGGTGGATCTCGATGCCGAGAACGTGGACGTGGCGGTGCGCATCGGCAAGCCCGCCGACAGCAGCTTGCACACTCGCCATCTGCTCACCAACCGCTCGCTGCTGGTCGCCTCCCCCGCCTATCTGGCCCGCCATGGCGAACCCGCCCATCCCGCCGAGCTGGCCCACCACAACTGCCTCATTCGCGGCCATGGGCGCCAACGCCAGCACTGGTACTTCCAGCAGGGCACGGAGCGCGAGAAGGTGGCGGTGCAGGGCAACCTCGCCTCGGTCGGGGGCACGCCCCTGCTCTGCGCCGCCCTCGCGGGGTGCGGCGTGCTGCTGCTGTCGAGCTGGATGGTGCAGCAAAGCATCGATGAGGGCACCCTGCTGCCGCTGCTGCCAGAGTGGCTCGCCTCCCCCTGCGAGGATCGCCAGGACGAGATCCACGCGGTGTTTCGTGGCGGCCGCTTCCTCAAACCCCAGACCCGCGCCTTCATCGACTTTCTGGTCGAGGCGATCAGGCCCCTGCAAGGGCCGCGCTGACCGCAACAGGGCCTCCTGGCGAAGCGCTGAAAACGCAGACGCCGGGCACAGGGCCCGGCGTCTGGAAATGAGGGTCGCCACGGCGACCGCTCAGCGTGATTTTCGCCCGTCAGGGCTCGGAGAGAGCCCCCGGTAATCCCCGTAGGGGAAGATGTTGCGCAGGCGCTGGGCCACGGGCTCGGGGATGGAGCGGGAGAAGACCAGCCTCACCCCGTTGCCGTCCCGCAGGCCCAGGATGCGTCCGCGCACCGGCTCATGGTGCAGGATCTGGGTCGCCTGGGTCACAAAGCGCGGCGGCACCGAGCCACGCTTCACCACCACCTTGCCCGGCGCGAGCCGGACCTCGAACAGGGCGCCGCGCCCCAGCGTCATCAACCACCCGATCAGGGCTATCGCCACCAACAGAGACAACCAGGCCATTGCGTCTTCCTCCCGTCAACCCGATGTTCGCCAGTATAACCGGGGGCGCCTCACCATGACCCGGCCGCCATCACGCTTTCACTCACTGCCGGGCCTTATCGGCGCCCCTTGCCCCAGGCCACCAGGGTATCCCGATAGAGGGCGAGCAAGGCCTGATCCCGCACCGCGACCCCGACCTGCTGGGCCGGGCAGTCGGCCCACTCGTCATGGGGATGGCGGGTGTCGTCAAACTTCTGCAGGGTATGGCCGATGGCGGGCCCCTCGGTGATGACCCGCACCGGCCCCTTGCGCAGGGTGAACAGCGCAGGATCGATCACATAGGCGATGGCGGAGGGATCGTGCACATGGCACCCCGCCATGCCAATGCGCTCGGAATAGAAGCGCAGGTAGAAGCGGCTGACATCCCACAGGAAGCGGCCCGGCTCCCCCGCATCATCCCGCAGGGCATCCAGATAGTCGGCGGTGAAGATGCTCTGCTGGGTGACGTCGAGCCCGATGATCACCAGGGGCCAGGGGGCGGTGAAGACCCGGTCCGCCGCATCGGGATCGTCGTGGATATTGGCCTCGGCATAGGGGGTCACGTTGCCGCGATGGCCGTTGACGCCAAAGGCGCCGCCCATCACGACCACTTCTTTCACCAGGGCGGCTACCTCGGGGGCCGCCTCGAGCGCCAGCGCCAGGTTGGTGAGGGGCCCGATGGTCACCAGGGTGATCTCGCCGGGATGGGCCTTCACCGTCTCGACGATGTATTGCCAGGCCGGGCGGGGATCCGGGCTGAGGGTCACCTCCCCCGCCTGGACGTCGCCAAAGCCACTCGGGCCGTGCACCACTGTCGTCGGCCCCACGGGCTCGCGCAGCAGCGGCGCGGCGGCGCCCCGGGCCACGTCCGCCTTCATGCCATATTTTTGCTTGAGCCAGAGGGCGTTGCGGGTGCCGTTTTCGATGGTGGCATTGCCAAACACCGTGGTGATGGCGAGCAGGTCAATGGCGGGGTGCGCCTCGGCAAACAGAATGGCCATGGCATCGTCGATGCCGGGATCGGTATCCAGAATGATCTTGTGGGTCATGGGTCCTCCGTGAAACGAGCTGCCAGTGTAGCGGGCCGTCGCCGCTTTGACAGCACCGGGATCACAACCTCGGGGTTTCCTTTGCATCAGGCATGCTGGCGGGACCACTCGCCCTTTGAGTCAGGGCAGGGTCACTCGGAAGGGGCGACCACGGCCTCCTCTCCCCTGGCGGTGCGTTTCAGTTGCCCCATGAATTGCTTGAAATGGGGGAGAAACCCCTTGAACAACTCCTCTTTGCGATGCTGCATCATGACTTCGCCAAACAGCTTCAACCCGACGATAAACGCCTGATGTTCCTGCTCCGACATGGCCAGCTTCCCCTTGCTGAGCGCCAGGATGGCAAAGATGTCGTCGTGATTCTGGCAGTCGAACTGCAACGGGGGCACCTCGCGGTCCAGCGCCTGGACCTGTACACGATAAGTGTGTGGCATCTTTCATCTCCTCTCGGGCTGGGCTTTTGCCCATATGGTTGATAAAATCAATTAAACCCTTTTAAGTTGACTTTATCAACCATGAAGTTATCAAACCACCTCTTCCGGATCCTCGATCAGTACAAAATCGCCATGACGCAGCATTTCCGGGCACAGCAGATCGCCCTTAGCCCACTCCATTACAAGGTGCTGCAACTGATCCATGCGCTGGATCCCGCCACGCCGCAGCTCATCGCGCAGCGGTCGGGCCGCGACAAGGCGCAGGTGACGCGCCTGCTGCAGGAGATGGAGAAACAGGGGCTCATCGAGAAGCGGCCCCATCCCACTGACAGACGCAGCATCTGTCTGGCCTTGACCCCGCTGGCCTGCGAGCGGGTCAACCAGGGGGAGCAGCAGGCCGCACGGCTCGACGAACGGCTGTGTTCTCTGCTGACGCCGGCGGAGATAGCGCAGTTGCAGCAACTGCTGGACAAGATAGAAAAAGGGCTTGAGTCGACCGATTAGGGTCAGCGTCAGGGGGTCCGCTGCCTGATTTGTGGTCAACCAGCGCGGCCTGCGCTGGCGGCGCCTTGTGAGCCACTCCCGGAGATGGTATCACTGGCCCCACTCTCCCCTTCCCGCCGAGGCGCCATCGTGATCACCCTGATTAAAGAGTCCGACCAGTTGAAAATGCCCTGGAAGAACAGGCAGGGCACCACGGCCCAGATCCTGATCTCCCCCCCTGGTTCGACCCTGGACAAGCTCGACTTTGACTACCGGCTGAGCTCGGCCCCCATCAAGGAAGCGGGGAGTTTCTCCCGCTTTCCCGGCTACCAGCGCATCCTGCTGCCCGTCAGCGGTGCCGGTTTCGTGCTCAACGGCCACCCCTACGCCACCTTCGAGGCGGCCCACTTCAGCGGGGATGACGAGACCCGTTGCGAGCTGCTGAAAAAAGAGGTGACGGATCTCGGGCTCATCTACCACCCGGCGCGCATCAGTGCCAACGTGCGGGTGCTGAACCTGCCCTTCCCCCTCAGCCTCACCCTGGAGGCGGACAAGTGCTACCTCTGCCACCTGCTGGAGGGCCAGCTCACCGTGCAGGGACAGCAGGTCGCACCGGGCGAGACCCTGGTGGTGCAGGGGGAGGAGAGCATCCGCTTCGAGTGCGGCAAGAAGACCACCCTCGCCTTCTTTACCCTGCAGCCCAAGCAAGCCGCCGTTTAACGCCGGGGGGCACGGCCCCCGCTGTCGAGGCAGGCCTGCATGGTGTCATAGGGGGTATAGTGCCTGGTGCGGCTGTAGTAGGTGCTGCCCTTGGGGTGACAGATGCCGCTCCGGCTCTTCTTCACCGGGGGCTCGGCGGCCAGCGCCATGGCACACAACAGCATAAGGCAACAGCCAAGCATCCATTTCACTGCGTTCATTCTCTCTTTTCCGAAGGGGCGTAGGCGGGCCACTGGCCCATTTGCGGCCTATTCTACGCCGGTCATCTCCTTGCCACCCCAGACCAGATCATGAAAGCACCGCGACGCAGCGCAAGCGAAGACAAAAAAGCCGGGACACTCCCGGCTTTTGCTTGTACTGGCGGCGACACTGTCCTTGGCACTACCCCACCTTGAAGCTGCCCTTCATCAGGGCGAAGTGGCCCGGGAAGGAGCAGAAGAAGGTGAGATCCTTGCCCGCCAGGCCGTCGGTCTTGAAGGTGACGCTGGTGCTCTCGCCGCCCCCCACCAACTTGGTGTGGGCCAGGATCCTGGGGTCATCCTTGGGCAGGTAGTCGTGATCGACCCCGGCGCTCATGCCGGCGGTGGCGATAGCCTGATAGTCGGCGGTGTTGGCCAGCACCCAGTTGTGGCCCATGTTGGCCACCGGCAGCTTGCCCGTGTGATTGAGGGTCACCGTCACCTCCTTGCAGGTGGCCGGCACGCTCATCTCTTTCTGGTTGAACTGCATGGCATCATTGCCTTCGATGACCAATGCGCATTCATCGGCCAGGGCGGGGGTGGCGAGGGAGCTCAGAAGCAGCAGGGCTAACACCTTTTTCATCATCTTCTCCTTTGATTGGCGATGGAAGACAGCAAACTCGCCTCGAAAGTCCGAGCGGCACCAGGCAAAGATGCTGTCAGAATCGATCTTCATTGTACCCAGATGTCACCGGGGGACGACGGTTTTTGCTCAAAGATGCGGGCCGGGTCACTCCTCTCCCCCGCGACACGACAAGGGACCGGATTGGTCAACGGGCCGTCCGGCTTAATTATTTGCAGGGTTGGCGCCCTTGGCCAGCTCGCCAACCCGAACGCCCTTGGCTAAGCTGCTCACCCGTCGACGACTCCCGCGAGAATGACAGATGCACACCTCTTCCCTGCGCCAGGCACCGCGCGCCCTGCTGCTCTCCCTGATGCTGCTGTTGGCCGCCTGTCAGCCAGCCCCGACCCAGACCCGCATTCAGGGCAGCACCATGGGCACCTACTATGCGGTGACCCTGAGCGACCCCTTCCCCGGCGGACAGGGCGCCCTGCAACAGGAGGTGGAGACCCTGCTGGCGCGCCTGAACCAGGAGATCTCCACCTATGATCCCGCCTCCCTCATCTCCCGCTTCAACCAGGGGACGGGGCAGCCTCCCCAGGTCATCCCGGCCACCATGGCGAAGATTGTGCAACAGGGCATGGACGCAGGTCGCCTCACCCTGGGCGCCCTGGATGTCACCGTGGGTCCCCTGGTCAACCTCTGGGGCTTCGGGCCGGACAAGCGCCCGACCCAGCGCCCCGGCGCCGAGCAGATCGCCCAGGCCAGGGCGAGGGTCGGCATCGACAAGCTGAGCCTGACACCCCAAGGAGATCACTTCCTGCTCGGCAAGGCCATACCGGGGCTCTATCTGGACCTCTCCACCCTGGGCGAGGGGGCGGCCTCCGACGAGATAGCCGGCCTGCTGGAGCAAAGAGGAGTGCACAACTACCTCGTCGAGGTGGCGGGCGCCGTGCGCAGCAAGGGCCGCAACGCCAAGGGCAACCCCTGGCGGGTGGCCATCGTCGAACCCTCGGACAGGCCGGGCGCCATCGAGGACGTGGTCACCCCCAACGGCATGGCGGTGAGCACCGCCGGCAGCTATCGCAACTATTACGAGCTGGACGGCAAGCGCTACTCCCACATCATCGATCCCGCCACCGGCGAGCCCGTGACCCACAGACTGGTCTCCGCCAGCGTCATCACCCCGACCGCGCTGGAGGCCGACGCCCTCGACACCGCCCTCATGGTGATGGGGCCCGAGCGGGCGATGGCCTTTGCCAAGGAGCACAGGCTCGCGGTCTATCTCATCGAGAAGACGGATCAGGGGTTTGTGGCGCGCCACACCCCCGAGTTTGCCCCCTATCTGGTGCGCAGCGAGCCATGAACGACGAGGCCCCGCACGGCGGGGCCTCTTTACATCATGGTACCGCTATTCGATGGGAATGCGGTGGGGCGCCGGAGTCACCGTCTGTTTGGGCAGGCGCAGGGTGAGGATGCCGTTGTCGAACCTGGCGCTCACCTGCTCCGGCGACACCTCCACCGGCAGCTCGACGGTGCGCGACACGCTGCCAAAGTAGCGCTCGCTGCGCAGGGCACGTTCATCCTTGTTCTGGCTGTCAAACTGGCGGATCTCCGCCTTCAGGGTCACCAGCTTGCCATGCACGTCCACTTGTATGTCCTCCCGGGCGACCCCGGGCAGCTCGGCCTGCAGCAGATAACCGCCGTCGCTCTCCCGCACATCCAGCTTGATCTGGCTGGGCAGCGGGTCCCCGTGCAGGGGGCGGATATAGAAGCCGGAGGCCATGTCGTGGAACAGGTCATCAAACAGGCTGGTGCGGCTCGGTAGCAAACTCATTTGATTCCTCCTTCTGGTGCACACGAGGCATGGACGGGCATCCGCCCCTCTGCGGAACGCCGGGATCTGCCTCTCTTCAAGTCTAAAAACCGGGCCGGCCTTCGCCACTGCCATTTCGCCTCTCCTTGATGAAGATCAAGGGTGCGGCGTGCATTTTTGCGATCCGCTCCCGGCGGGAAAAAGCGGGGGCTCGGCCCGCGTCCGATTGCCTGTCTGCGGACTTTGGTGGCACACTTCTCCCACCAGCCCGTAGCGCCTTGATGCCAGACAGATGCAGACACCGGACTCCGTACCCGAGAAGAAACCCCAGCCCAAGCCCAAGCGCATCCTGCTGGTCAACGAACAGCGTTCCTTCCAGATGATGATGAAGGCGATGCTGATCAACATCGGTATCAACCGCATCACCTACACCAACTCCGCCGACGAGGCGCGCCGCCGCTGCCAGAAAGAGAGCTTCGACATCTATCTGCTCGACTATGAGCTGGGGGCGGGCGAGAACGGCCGCCAGTTGCTGGAAAGCCTGCGGGATCAGCAACTCATTCCGCCCCAAAGCGTGGTGATCATGGTCAGCAGCGACGGCTCCCGCGCCATGGTGCTGAGCGCGCTGGAAGCCGAGCCCGACGAATACCTGATGAAGCCCTTCTCCCAGGAGCAGTTCTCGTTTCGCCTCAAACGCGCCCTCGCCCGTCGCCAGGCACTGGAGAGCGTCTTCAGCGCCCTCACCCGGGACGATCTGCCCGCCCTGGTGGAGGCCTGTGCCAAACAGGCGGACGCGGTGCCCCGCTTTGCCAACTTCTGCCGCTGCCTGCAGGCCGACACCCAGCTCAAGCTGGGCCAGGCCAAGGAGGCCCGCAGCCTGATGCGCCAGCTGCTGGCGGGGCAGGAGAACAGCTGGGCTCGCCTCACCCTGGGCAAGGCGTGCCATACCCTGGGTCTGCACGAGGAGGCGGTGAGCCACCTGCAAGCCACCCTGAAACACACCCCCCTGATGGTGGAGGCTTACCTCTGGCTCGCGGAGTCCCTGCTGGCGCTGGGCAATGACGAGCAGGCCCAGCAGGAGCTGCGCCGGGCGGTGGACATCTCTCCCCAGTCGGTGCAGCTCTCCCGCCGTCTGGCGGAGGTGTGCCTGCAACGGCACGACTACGCCCAGGCCAAGGACGTGCTGCTCGCCCTCATCGACTTGTCGCGCAACTCGATCCACCGCACGCCGCATTATCTCGGGGCCTATATCCAGACCCTCACCTTGTACGCCCTCAACAGCAACGACGGCTACCACATCGCCAACCTGCAAAAGCAGGTGAACTCCGCCCTGTCGCGCATCCGCGACTCCCTGATGATGTCGGAGTTCAACTACCCGGTGTTCGAGCAGATCTGCCAGGCCCGGGTGCGCATCGCTCTGGGGGAGCTGCTCAAGGGCAAGAAGATGCTCTATCGCGCCAACCAGAACTGGCTGGACAAGCCCGCCACCATGCCTCCGGCTCTCCTTGGCGAGACCATACTCGCCCTCTATCAGCTCGGGGAGTTCGAGTACGCCGAGAGCCTGCAACCCCTGCTGGCGGAGGATGAGGATCGGCTGCTCACCACCTGCATCCAGGTGACCCGGGATGACAAGACGGTGCAGGAGCGGCGCCAGCGCTATCAGCAGCTCAACGATCTGGGCATCAAGGCCTATCAGGCCGGGGAGCTGGAGCAGGCCCTAGGCCACTTTCGCGAGGCCCTGCGCGGGCGCCCGCCAATACCGGCGCCGCCCTCAACAAGATCCAGGTGCTGCTGCAACTCATGCAGAAGAACCGCAAGAGCCCGGAGTTTGGCGCCGAGTGCAAGGAGACCCTGGAGGTGCTGGAGGGCATCCCCCTCAACCCCGCCCAGCAGGAACGTTTTCGCAAGCTGCGCCAGGAATATCATCAGCACAGCTGATATCCCCCCTCCTCCCCTCACCTATGCTGATACTGACTCAGGGAAGGGAGGGGCAACACCATGGCAATGTGCCGATACCTGGTGGCCGATGGCCGCCACTGCACCGAAGAGGCAGGGGATCATGATCTCTGCCGCTGGCACGACCCCGCTGCGGCCCACAACACCCCTGATACCGCCGAGGCGCTGGAGCGCTATGTGCGCCAGGGAGGCCTGTGCCACGGCCTGCAACTGGCCCGCGCCGAGCTGGCGGATCTCAACCTGGTGAACAGGCAGGGTCCGGAGGGATTCTTGCTGGAGCAGTGCAACCTCTATCGCGCCAACCTGCGAGGTGCCCATCTCTACGGCATTCGCATCAAGGGCGGCAGCCTGATGAAGGCCGATCTGAGCGAAGCGAACCTCCACTGCGCCACCCTCGACGACGTCAACCTGCTCGGCATCCGCTGGAAGAACACCCGCCTCGACAACCTGGAGACGGGCAAGCGACTGATGCAGGACAGAAAGGGGCGCCGCGAGCGGGACCCGGCGCAGGCCCGCGTCTGGTTCAAGGAGGCGGAGGAGGCCTACCGAGATCTGCGCAAGGCCTCGGAGGCCCAGGGCATCTTCACCATGTCCGGTCGCTACATCCAGCAGGAGCTCACCATGCGCCGCCTGCAGATGCCGTTCTGGTCCTACCGCCGCTTCGCCTCCTGGATAGTGGATCTCTTCTGCGGTTACGGCGAGGCCCCCATGCGGGTGGTGCTCTTCTCCCTGCTGCTCATCGTCATCTGCAGCATTTTTTACTTCTTCTGCGGCCTCAACTTCGCGGGCACCCACCTCATCTATCGCCCGGACGCTCCTCTGGAGCAGAACGCCATCTTCCTGATGGAGTGCCTCTACTACAGCGTGGTGACCTTCACCACGCTGGGGTATGGGGACTTCACCCCGGTGGGGTTGTCGCGGATCTTCGCCGCCTTCGAAGCCTTTACCGGCAGCTTCACGCTTGCACTGTTCGTGGTGGTGTTTGTCAAGAAGATGACCCGCTAGAAACCTGTCCACGATCTTGCTGGGAAGCCGCTTCCAAGGCTCATGTGCTGCTCGCTTATGTGTCGCCAGGCGCTTCCATGTATACATATGCACTCAGGCTCCTCTGCTGCGCGTCACCTTGCTGACAGACTCTCGCGACAGATCGTGAACAGATTACCGAGCCGCTGCGCCAGTCACAGCCCCCGAACTTGCATCCATCGCGGATTCCTAGTCCAATAAGCGACGAACAAAAACGACATGAGCACCCCGAACATGAAGATCATCTCTTTCAATATCAATGGCCTGCGCGCCCGTCTTCATCAGTTGCAAGCCCTTATCGACAAGCACCAGCCGGATGTGATCGGCCTGCAGGAGATCAAGGTCCACGACGAGGCCTTCCCGGTGGCGGACGTGGAGGCCATGGGCTATCACGTGGAATTCCACGGCCAGAAGGGTCACTACGGGGTGGCCATCATGAGCAAGCAGAAGCCGCTCAAGGTGCAAAAAGGCTTTCCCACCGATGAGGAAGACGCCCAGCGCCGCATGATCATGGCCGACTTTAAGCGGGAAGATGGCTCCATCATCACAGTGATGAACGGCTATTTCCCGCAAGGGGAGAGCCTGGATCACGAGACCAAGTTCCCGGCCAAGCAGAAGTTCTATGAAGACCTGCAGCACTACCTCGAGACCCACCACAGCCCAGACGATCAGATAGCGCTGATCGGGGATATGAACATCTCCCCCACGGATCTCGACATCGGCATCGGCGAGGCGAATCGCAAGCGCTGGCTGCGGGATGGCAAGTGCTCCTTCCTGCCCATCGAGCGGGAGTGGATGGAACGGCTCAAGGGGTTCGGCCTGACCGACACCTTCCGCGCCGCCAACCCCACCGAGTGCGAGCGCTTCTCCTGGTTCGACTACCGCTCCAGGGGCTTTGACGAGAACCGGGGTCTGCGCATCGACCTCATCATGGCCTCCGACGCCCTCAAGGACAAGGTGACCGAGACCGGCATCGACTATGAGCTGCGCGGCATCGACAAGCCCTCCGATCACGCCCCCATCTGGACCTGCTTCGCCTGATCCCGGCCGTCGGGCTGCCCTGTCACTCCTGACCCTGAGCCCCCGCCACGCGGGGGCCTCTTCGTCAGCCAATCCGGCATTTCTTAATCCATATCAACTCTTTGGCAGATGGTACAGGGCGAACCTTGACCTTCTCCTATAGGTAAGGTTTACATTCATCCCATACGTCACAGGGAACCTGCACCATGTTGTCATCGAGATTGCCTACAGCGCTCATCGCCCGGCTATTGCTGGCGCTGGTGCTCGTCTGCAATCTCACCCTGTGCATCGGCTGGCATGGGGTGGCCACCGCCTTTCCGGGCGACGCATCCGGTCCCATCCTGACCCCGCCACAGCCCTCCCTGTCTCATGGGCTGCACCAGAGCGGGCCGGTACGGCACGCCGCCATGACCCCTGACCAGATCGACACCGCCTCCCTCTCCTGCCATTCGGGCACACTGAATGCGGGGACCCTGCCGGGGGATGAGTGTCAGATGCAGCCCGGCTTATCCGGCGCCGCCAGTGCGCCCCCCCTGCTCGGCATGCTGCTGTCACTGCTGTTGCTGCCCCTGCTGTTGCTCCCCTCTTCGTGGAGTATCGGCCCCCTGCTGGACAACTGGTTGCGGGATCCCTTCCTGCGCCTGCGTGGTACCCATCCCCCTTCCTGGCCCAGACGGCATCTGATGTTGTCCGTGCTGCGCCATTAGAAACCGCTTCTCCCGTTAGCCCGGGCGATGGTTCGCCATTGCAACAAGTGCCGTGCACCGGCCGACTCGTCGGCAGTGCTCCGTTTGCCGCCCAACCCGTTCGCTGTGATTCGAGTGTTGCGTGACGCAGGTGCGTGAATAACGCCTCTGCCCCGCCCCTGGACACGACGCTCATGCAGGAACCCGGTCAGGCGGCCTGATAGAAGAGAAGATGTAACCATGTCATCAGCCAAGATTTTCGCCGTTGCCGGCGCCCGCGCCTCCCGTTCGACTCGTGCCGGAGGCCTGCGATGAACAAGACCCTGATCCTGTCGACTCTGATGCTCGTCCTCGGGGCTGGCGGCGGTTACTGGGCCGCCACCAAGATGGGCGGCGCTACTACCGCCAAGGAGAAGGCCCCCCTCTACTGGGTCAATCCCATGGATCCCCGCGACAAGCGCGATGCCCCCGCCAAGGACAACATGGGGATGGACTTCATCCCCGTCTATGAAGAGAAACAGGGCGGCTCGCCGGGCACCGTTACCATCAGCCCCGAGATCCAGCAGAACCTGGGGGTGCGGCTGGCCAAGGTGGAAAAACTGCCCGTCCACCAGCAGATCGAGACGGTGGGCTATGTGGGATATGACGAGGAGCGCCTCGAAGCCATCAACTCCCGGATGGCGGGCTGGATCCGCAACCTCGCCATCAAGAACGAGGGGCAGCAGGTGGCCAGGGGCAGCTTCATCTACGATCTCTACGCCCCGGATCTGGTGAACGCCCAGCACGAGTACCTGCTGGCGCTCAATACCACCAACCCGCTGCTGCTGCGCGCCGCCGAAGGCAAGCTCAAGTCCCTGCAGGTACCGGCGGATCAGATAGCGGCCCTCAAGCGCACCCGCAAGGTGCAGGAGACGGTGCGCATCTATGCCCCGAGCAGCGGCTATGTCTCCGAGCTCAAGGTGCGTGAAGGCCAGTATGTGGAGCCCGCCGCCCCCCTCTTCAACATCAGTACCCTCAAGCAGGTGTGGGTGAGCGCCGAGGTGTTCGAGCGCCAGGCCGCCCAGATCAAGGTCGGCGATCCGGTCACCATGACCCTGGACTATGCCCCGGGCCGCCGCTGGCAGGGTCGGGTGGACTACCTCTACCCGACGCTCGATGCCAGTACCCGCACCCTGCGGGTCCGCCTGCGCTTCGACAACCCGGACGAGTTCCTGAAACCCAACATGTTCGCCAAGGTGAGCATCGGCACCGGCAAGGGGGAACCCCGCCTGGTGGTGCCGAGCGAAGCGGTGATCCGCACCGGCAGCCAGGACCGGCTGGTGCTGGCACTGGGGGATGGCAACTTCAAGTCGGTGGCCGTCACCCTGGGCCCCCAGTTTGGTGACAAGGTCGCCATCCAGGAGGGGGTCGAAGCCGGTGACAGCATCGTCAGCTCGGCCCAGTTCCTACTCGACTCAGAATCGGCCATCGATTCGGACTTCCAGCGCATGACGGCGGTGCGTCCCATGCAGGTGTGGACCCAGGGCCAGGTGCAGAACATCGATCTCGCCGGGCGTACCCTCGGCATCTCTCACCAGCCCATTCCCGAGTGGCAGTGGCCCGCCATGGAGATGGACTTCACCGTGGCCGACGGCGTGGACATCAGCCAGCTGAAACCGGATCAGACCCTGCATCTGCAGGTGGAGCAGGAGGGGGACGAGTACCGCATCATCCAGATCCATGTGGAAGACAAACCGGCAGCAGACGAGCCGATGAAAGAGGCCAAGGGCGAGATGCCAGGCATGGAAGGCATGGATCACAGCCAGCACCAGATGGGGGATAAATCATGATCCCGGCCATGCTTCGCTGCATTGAGCACAAACCCAATCGGCTGCCAGCCCACCGAATGAGAGGAGCCCAGTCATGATCCCTGCCATCATTCGCTGGTCCGTCGGCAACCGCTTCCTGGTGCTGCTGCTGACCGTCATGCTCACCGCCTGGGGCCTCTGGTCGGTCAAGCAGACCCCGGTGGACGCCCTGCCGGATCTCTCCGACGTCCAGGTGATCATCAAGACCTCCTACCCGGGCCAGGCGCCCCAGGTGGTGGAGGATCAGGTGACCTACCCCCTCACCACCGCCATGCTGGCGGTGCCGGGGGCCACCACGGTGCGCGGCTACTCCTTCTTCGGCGACTCCTTCGTCTATGTGCTGTTTGACGACGACACCGACCTCTACTGGGCCCGCGCCCGGGTGCTGGAGTATCTGAGCCAGGTGGCCCCCAATCTGCCCGCCGGGGCCCAGCCCCAGCTCGGGCCGGACGCCACCGGGGTGGGCTGGGTCTACCAGTACGCCCTGGTGGACAAGAGCGGCAAGCACGATCTCAGCGAGCTCACCTCCCTGCAGAACTGGTTCCTCAAGTACGAGTTGCAGACGGTGGAGGGGGTCTCCGAGGTTGCCACCGTCGGCGGCATGGTGCGTCAGTATCAGGTGCGGGTCGACCCGGACAAACTGCGCGCCTACGGCATCCCGCTCTCCCTTATCGAAACCGCCATCAAGCAGGGCAATCAGGAGACCGGCGCCTCCGTCATCGAGATGGCGGAAGCGGAGTACATGGTGCGCTCCAACGGCTATCTGAAAAGCGTCGAGGATCTGAAGCAGATCCCGCTCGGTACCACTGTGCGCGGCGCCCCGCTGCTGCTGGGGGATGTGGCGGATGTGGTCACCGGGCCCCAGAGCCGGCGCGGCCTGGCCGAGCTCAATGGCGAAGGGGAAGTGGTGGGCGGCATCATCGTCATGCGTTACGGCGAGAATGCCCAGCACACCATCGACGGGGTCAAGGCGCGGCTCGCCCAGCTGAAGAGCAGCCTGCCAGAGGGGGTGGAGATCGTCACCGTCTACGATCGCTCCGACCTTATCCAGCGCGCCATCGACAACCTCTCCGGCAAGCTGGTGGAGGAGTTCGCGGTGGTGGTGCTGGTCTGCCTCGCCTTCCTGTTCCACCTGCGCTCATCGCTGGTGGTGGTCATCTCCTTGCCCATCGCCATCCTGACCGCCTTTATCGTGATGCACCTGCAGGGGATCAACGCCAACATCATGTCGCTGGGGGGCATCGCTATCGCCATCGGCGCCATGGTGGATGGCGCCATCGTGATGATCGAGAACGTCCACAAGCACATGGAACGGGAAGCATTAACGGACAAGAACCGCTGGCGCATCATCACCGAGGCGAGCATCGAGGTGGGGCCGGCGATTTTCTTCTCCCTGCTCATCATCACCATGAGCTTCCTGCCGGTGTTTGCCCTGGAGGCGCAGGAGGGACGGATGTTCCACCCGCTGGCCTACACCAAGACCTACGCCATGGCCGCCGCCGCCGCGCTCGCCATCACGCTGGTGCCGGTCATCATGGGCTATTTTATCCGCGGCAAGGTATTGCCCGAGCAGGCCAACCCCCTCAACCGTGGCTTGAGCCAGGCCTATGTGCCCCTGCTCAATGCCGTGCTGGCCCGCCCCAAGACCACCCTCGCCGCCGCCCTGGTGGTCACGGTCGCGGGTTTCTGGCCGCTCCAGCACCTGGGCTCCGAGTTCATACCGCCGCTCGATGAGGGGGACATCATGTACATGCCCACCACGGCGACCAACATCTCGGTGGGCAAGGCGCGGGAGATTTTGCAGCAGACCGACAAACTCATCCGCACCGTGCCCGAGGTACAGAACGTGTTCGGCAAGGCGGGGCGCGCCGACTCGGCCACCGACCCGGCGGATCTGGTGATGATGGAGACCAGCATCCAGCTCAAGCCCCGCGATCAGTGGCGTCCCGGCATGACCCCGGAGAAGCTGAAAGAAGAGCTCGACTCCCTCATCCGCTTCCCCGGCCTCACCAACGCCTGGGTGCCCCCCATCAAGACCCGTATCGACATGCTGGCCACCGGCATCAAGACCCCGGTGGGGATCAAGATCGCCGGCCCCGACCTCAAGGTGGTCCAGCAGATTGGCCAGCAACTCGAGCAAATTGTCGGCAAGGTGGAAGGCGCTGCCTCCGTCTACGCCGAGCGGGTGGCGGGCGGTCGCTACGTCAAGGTGGATATCGATCGGCTCAAGGCGGCCCGCTACGGCCTCAACATCGCCGACGTGCAGGCGGTGCTCGCCACCGCGGTGGGCGGCATGGACGTGGGGCAGACCATTGAGGGGCGCGAACGTTACCCCATCAACCTGCGCTATCCCCAGAGCTATCGCGATTCGGTGGCCAGCCTCGAACTGCTGCCCCTGGTCACCCCCAAGGGTGAGCGGATCGCCCTGGCGGACGTGGCCCGGGTCTACATCAGCGACGAGGCGCCCATGCTGCGCAGCGAAAACGCACGCCTCAACGGCTGGGTCTACGTGGACATCCGTGGCCGCGACATCGGCTCCTTTGTGGCAGAGGCCAAGGCCGAGGTGGACAAGCAGCTGGTGCTGCCACCGGGTTACGCCCTCACCTGGTCAGGTCAGTACGAATACATGGAGCGGGCCATGGAGCGCCTCACCTACGTGGTGCCCCTGACCCTCGCCATTATCGTGCTGCTGCTCTATCTCGCGTTTCACCGCTTCCAGGAGGTGCTGCTCATCCTCACCACCCTGCCGCTGGCGGTGGTCGGGGGGATCTGGGCCGTCTGGCTGCTCGACTTCAACCTCTCGGTGGGCGTCGGCGTCGGCTTCATCGCCCTGGCCGGGGTGGCCGTGGAGACGGGGGTGCTGATGCTGGTCTACCTCAACCACGCCTGGGACGATCTGGTGGCCAGCGGCAAACCGGACAAGGCCGGCCTGCACCAGGCGGTCATTCACGGCGCCGCCCTGCGCCTGCGCCCCAAGATGATGACGGTGGTCACCATCATCGCCGGCCTTCTGCCCATCATGTGGAGCCATGGCACCGGCTCGGAGGTGATGCAGCGAATCGCCGCCCCCATGATCGGCGGCATGGTGACGGCGCTGGTGCTGACCCTGCTGGTGCTGCCCGCCGCCTACTACCTGTGGCGCAGCCGCACCCTGAAAACCCTTGAACACACGACGTCGCAGACGGATACCCCGACTGCACCCTGATCAACCGGACAACACAAACAAGGAAACCATCATGAACTACAAGACGCTGACGCTGACCCTGCTATTGGGCCTCGCCACCCACACCGGCCTGCAGGCCGAGGAGATGATGAACCACGAAGGGCACGACATGAGCCAGATGGGGGAGATGGGCCAGATGGAGGGCATGGATGGCATGGAGGAGAAGGTGATGACCAAGGGGGTCATCAGCCGTATCGACACGCAAAACGGCAAGGTAGGCATCAAGCACGAGGCCATCGCGAACCTCAAGATGCCCCCCATGACCATGGTCTTCCAGGTGGCCGATCCCGCCCTGATGGAAGGGTTCAAGGTCGGGGATGCGGTGAGCTTCCACGCCGAAAGTCCGGCTGGAAAGCTCACGGTGACGAAGCTGCAGAAGCAGTAACCACTCACAAGGGCAGTAAAAAAACGGCGGGTTGAACCCGCCGTTTTGTTGTCTGCTTGTCAGCGCCGGGCCGATCCTCAGCCGCGAATGTGGTCGATAAAGGCGTCGATCTGCTCGCGGCTGCAAGCCGGGTTCATGAATACCGCCTTTTCCCCGGCGATGTAGGAGTAACGGCCGCGCGCGTCGTAATCGGAGCGGGCCACCGCCTCCACCCAGTTGGTGTAGAGCCCCACCTTGCCGCGCCCGGTGAAGAGGCTGCGGTGGTATTCGGTGTTGCGTGCCAGCCGCGCCTTGTAGGCGGGGTCGGGACTGCGGGCCAGCTCGAAGGCGAACTCGGCCTCCGGATCCTGCACCCACTCGGGGTTGTAGATCTTGAAGCCCACGCTCGGCCCCTGGTTCTCCTGGGCCACCAGCTTGACGTTGCCGAGCTGGCTCAGACGGAAGCGGAAGTAGTTGGCGTTTTGCAGGCAGTGGGCCAGCACGGTGCGATACCCCTCGACCCCCAGGTAGTTGAGGGCCGCGTAGGCACCGAACAGGCCGCTCGCCCCGCGGGAGCACTCGATGGTGGACTGCAGGTGGGTGTGGCCCTGGATGTCGCGCTCGAAGTAGGAGAAGTTCTCCGGATCGTTCTCCATCGCCTTGAGGTCGTTCTGCTCCTTGATCATCACCAGGCTGGAGGTGTAGGGCACATAGCCCCACTTCTGGAAGTCGACGGTGAACGAATCGGCGTATTTGAGCTCGGCAAAGCGCGCCACGTTGCGCTCGATGCCGGCCAGGGTCGCGGCGTTGATGGCCAGGGGGTTGGCGGCAAAGTCGTAACCCAGGAAGAAGATCATCGACCAGCCGATGGCGGCGTCCACGTGGATGTGGGGCTTGACCGCCACCTCGAAGCGCTCGCACAGGCGATCCCGCAGGTCCACCACGGGTTTGACCTGATCCACCCCGAAGGTGTCGGTGGTACCCATGGTGAGCATGATGGTAGGCACCACGTGCTTCAAGGCAAAACAGGCGGTCAGGGTGCGCTCGAGATCCGCGAGATCGATGTCGTTGTTCTCCCCGACCTGGATGCGGATGGTCTTGTTCTCGATGTCCACCCCGAGCAGGGAGAGGTTGGTGATGTTGGAGTAGTGGCCGCCCTGGGAGTTGATGATGCGGTAGTCCTGATAGTGGCCGAGCCCCTTGTGCTTGGCTTCCGGCAGGCTCTTGCGAATGCCGAGCAGGTAGCCGTAGAGGTTACAGAAGGTCCCCCCCTGGGTGAAGATGCCGGTGGCGCGGGCCGGGTCGTAACCCGCCAGCAGTGCTATCTGGCGCACTACCTTCTTCTCCAGCTCCTCGGCCACCCCGGCGTATTCGGAGTAGACCAGGTTGGGGTTGGCCAAAATGCCCATCTGGGCGCCGTAGATGGCGGGATCCGCCGACATGGTGATGACGTTCTCGACGCTGGAGGGGTTCTCCCAATCCTTTGACAGGGCGCCGGCAAACAGCAGCTCCGTCATGGGCTCCCCCGGGGTACGCATCTGCGCGGGCACCGGCATGGTCTCGCAGAGATCCGCGAGACGGGCGCGGCCATCTGGCCAGGCATTGAGGCGCGCGTCCGGCGCCAGTCCACGGGCGCGAAACTCGTTGAGGGTGGCAAAGCCGGGCTCGCGAAACACCGGCCAGAGGTCGGGGTTGCGTGAGAAAAAGTGGGCTTTGACGGTGGCAAAACGGCGGGCGAATTCGGGGGAGACGGCGTTGACGCCCTCATCTTTCAGATAGACCAAGTGATTCATTTTTATACCATTGATACTGCTGAGGTGCGGTTTTTATACTCCAGTGACACCTCTATCAACAGAGACAATAACTAATGGTCTGCCCTACTTTTTGTCATGTTGGCGCCCTGATGGGCGCCGCGCCCCCTCTCCCCTCTTTTCCCCTGTTCATCTTGTGATCCTGGTCATGGGCAAGGTCAGCGCAGGGCGGTCAGCAGCCATGCCGAAAACCCTTCCAGCTCGGAGTTGGCCGAAAACGTCGCCCGCCACTGACGCAGCAACTCGTCGATGGCGTCGGGACGATAGGCCACCCCGGGCAGGCGTGCGGCCAGGTCATCCAGGGGCGCAGGGTCCAGGGTGTCACTGAAGATCTGTGCCCGTCCTATCACCCCCTTCTCCACGTCGAAATGAAGCTCGACCCCGCCCCAGGGGAAGCGCTCCTCCAGCAGGTGGCTGAAGGCGGGAGCATGGCCGAAGTTCCACTCCCAGCTGCGTTGGCGGGCAAAAGTCTCGGCAAAGCCGGGCAGGTCGGGCATCCGCTCGGGGGAGATATGCTCGGGCGGCACCACCTCACCGTAATGGGCAAAGAAGGCGTCGCACAGGGCCTGTACCACCTGCTCATGATCCAGACCAGGCAGCAGCTCGCCAAGGTTCGCCACCCGGCTTCTCACCGAACTGATGCCCTTGGCCGCCAGCTTCTTGGGGTCGGGATTGAGGTAGTGGGCAAGGCGGCCGAGATCAGCATCCAGCAGCAGGGTACCGTGGTGAAAGCCGCGATCATGGTTCTCCCGGTAGGCCGAACCCGACACCTTGCGATCCCCGTCCGGGGTCGCCACCAGCAGGTCGTTGCGCCCGGAGGCAAAAGCGCTCACGCCGAGTCTGGCGAGGGCATCGATGACGATGGTGGTGGAGACGCTCTTGTCATAACCGGGCTTGCCCGCCATGAAGGTGAAACAGCTGTTGCCAAGGTCGTGGAACACGGCGCCACCCCCGCTGCTGCGCCGGGCCAGGGTCACCCCGTCCTCTTCCATGCGGCGGGTGTTGCACTCCTTCCAGGGGTTCTGGGCCCGGCCTATCACCACCGTATTGTCGTTGCGCCACAGGAACAGCACCCGCTGGGCCGGGTCCATCTGGCGAAAAATGCACTCCTCCACCGCGAGGTTGAACAGGGGATCGTGGGAGTCGGAGAGCAGCAGGCGCAAGGAAGACATGACAGGACCTTCTCGGAAAACAGGAAACGGATGACTACCATACCACCCTGAACGAAGGAAGGCGTCCCCCGACCGCCACAGGTCGACATCCGATCGGGGCAAGAGCATCAACTTCTGATACGACAGGAGAAGACAAGAGGGAGTCGCCGAAAACACGCAGTTTATCATTAACAGGCGAGAAGAGAGGCGGCAGCCACCCCTCCTGGAATGACACCTTATGCCCTTGTCACCGGGCCGGTGACGGGTTGACAAGGTTTCAAAACGAGCCGTGACGCCCATTGACGTGATGAATGACACAAAAATGACTTTTACTGCCTCCCGCGCCCCATCTTATTGGGGCCTGCTCCCCTTGCGAATGGCAGGAAATTGTTTGACTCTAGCCAGAAGAGCACCTCCCGAGAGAACAGCGGTATGACGGAGTCCGATGCATCTCGCCAGCCTGTACGCTGGCTTCTGCCTTTCTGGGTGATGATTGCCACCCTGACCACGGCTCCCCTCAGGGCGGATGAGCGCGTCATCCTGCAACTTCCCTGGCAGCACCAGTTCCAGTTTGCCGGTTACTACGCCGCCATCGCCAAGGGGTTCTACCAGGAGGTCGGCCTGCAGGTCACCCTGCGGGAGGCGGGGCCGGGCACCGACGTCATCAATGAAGTCACCACGGGTCGTGCCCAGTTTGGCATCCGCGGCAGCGATCTGCTGCTGGCCCGGGCAGCAGGCCGCCCTGTGGTGGTGCTCGCCGCCATGTTGCAGCACTCCCCCCTGATGCTCATCACCCTGGAGCGGCCGGATATCCAGACCCCGGGCGATCTGGCCAACAAGCGGCTGATGCTCGAACCCGGCTCCAACGAGCTGCTCACCTACCTGCATCGCTACACCCGCAGCCGGCAGTGGGATACCCTGCCCTACGAGCGGGGGGTACAGGCACTGCTGAGGGGCCAGGCGGACGCCATCAGCGCCTACAGCACAACCGAGCCCTTCACCCTGCAGCAACAGGGCATTCCCTACCGGGTGTTCAGTCCCCGCGACATCGGGTACGACTTCTACGGAGACAACCTCTTCACCTCGGAAAATGAGGTCTTCAACCAGCAGGAACGGGTCCAGCGCTTCTTGCAGGCCAGCCTCAAGGGGTGGCGCTATGCCATGGATCATCCCGAGGAGATGATCAACCTGATCCTGGAGCACTACCCCAGCGGGGCCGGGCGCGAGGCGCTCGCCTTCGAGGCCCGTGAAACCCGGGCCCTGATGCAGCCCGACATCATCGAGCCCGGCTACATGCAGCAGGATCGCTGGCAGCAGATCGCCCGCACCTACCAGGAGGCCGGGATGATCAAGGCGGTGCCCAACCTCACCCCCTTCCTCTACAACAGTACCCAGGCGAGCCTTCGCCAGCAGCGCCAACTGCTCGACAGGAGCGTGGCCATCGCCATGCTGATCTCCTTCTCCCTGCTGGCCCTGCTCGGCGTCTTCCTGCACCTCTATCTGCGTCTGCGGGAAGAGGCCAGTGACCGACAGCGGCTCACCCGGGAACTGGCCCAGCGCGAGCAGCACTACCGTTTCGTGGCGGAGAACAGCGGCGACGTGATCTGGACCATGGACACCGACAGTCTGCGTTTTCGTTACATCAGCCCCGCCATCGCGTCCCTGAGCGGCTATGAGCCCGCCGAACTCTTTGCCCTCTCCCTGCGCCAGCTGCTCCCCGATGAGTCCTGGAAACAGCTTCGCGACGGCATCACCGCCTCCCTCGAGGCCTGGCAACGGGGGGATCATGGGCAGACCCGGTGCGTCATCCACTCCCAGCTGCGCCACAAGCAGGGTCATCTGGTGGCCATCGAGACGGTCACTACCTTGCATGGCAGCGCCAGCACAAGACCGGACGCCATTTTGGGGGTGACCCGGGATGTCACCGAACGTTCGGCCCGGGAGGAGATGATGCGCCGCCTCGCCTTCTATGACCCCCTCACCGGCCTGGCCAACCGCCGCCTGCTGCAACAGCGGCTCAAGGAGACCCTGGAGCAGGCTCCCCAGCAGCCCCTGGCCCTGGTCTTCATCGATCTCGACCACTTCAAGCCCATCAATGACACCTTCGGCCACGAAACCGGCGACCTGCTGCTCAAGCTGGTGGCCGAGCGCATGGGGGAGTGCGTCAGGGAAGAAGATCTGGTGGCACGCCTTGGGGGGACGAATTCGTCATCATGCTGCCCGATACGGATGCCTCGGCCCTCGCGGTCGCCGACAAGCTGCACCACTGCCTGCATCACCCCTTCCAGCTTGAGCAGCAGGCGCTGCACATCTCCGGCAGCATAGGGGTCGCCCTCTATCCGGATCACGGCACCGACCCCAAGACCCTGATGCACCACGCCGATCAGGCCATGTATCAAGCCAAGCACCATGGTCGGGGCAGGGTCTGCCTGTTTTCCACCGGGCAGGATCCCCTCCCCGGCACCCTGCAATGGCAGCCCGCCCACGCATGCGGCCACCCCCGCATCGATGCGGACCACCGCCAGCTCTACCTGCTAGCCAACCGCTTGCTCGAGCACATGCAGGATCCAGGCATCCATCCGGATGCCTTGCTGGCAGACATGGCGCAGATATTCGAGATGGCGCGCCAGCACTTCCTCTTCGAAGAGCAGGTCCTCGCGCAATATGGCTATGAGGAGCTGGCGGCCCATCGCCAGGAGCACCAGCATCTGCTGAAAAAAGCCGGTCAGCTGATGGCGGCCGCACAGGCGGGCACCCTTGGCAACGACGCCCTGCTCAACTTCATCATTCAGGAGCTGGTCGTGGGTCACATGAGCCAGGCGGATCGCCGTTATTTCCCCCTGATGAAAACCTGCGATGCCCGCGAGGCGGTGTGATACCCGAAAACAGGGGGCACGTGCCCCCTGTGTTTACCTCTGACTTCGGCGAACGAGCAGGCTGTAGTAGAGCAGCGGGATCACCACCAGGGTGAGCAGGGTGGAAACCAGGATCCCGAAGATAAGGCTGATGGCGAGGCCATTGAAGATGGGGTCATCCAGGATGAAAAGCGCCCCTATCATGGCCGCCAGCGCCGTCAGCATGATGGGTTTGGCTCGCACCTGCGCCGCCTCGATCACCGCCTGCTCGAACGCCATGCCACTCGCCCGCTGCTGCTCGATGAAATCCACCAGCAGGATGCTGTTGCGCACGATGATCCCGGCCAGCGCAATCATCCCGATCATCGAGGTGGCGGTGAACTGGGCCCCCAGCAGGGCGTGACCCGGCATCACCCCGATGAGGGTGAGCGGAATGGGGGCCATGATGATGAGCGGCACCAGATAGGAGCGGAACTGGGCCACCACCAGCAGGTAGATGAGGATCATCCCCACCCCGTAGGCCAGCCCCATGTCACGGAAGGTCTCGTAGGTTATCTTCCACTCCCCGTCCCACAAGAGGGCCACCTCCCCCAGCTTGTCGGGCTGATGCACGTAATACTGTGGCAGCGAGATGTCGGCACCGGCGGCAAACATGCCGTAGAGCGGGCTGTCGGCATGGCCGCCCATGTCAGCCACCACCATCACCATGGGCTGCATGTTCTTGTGCATGAGGTAACTGGGGGCGACCTCGTCACGACGGCTCACCAGCTCGGAGACCCGCACCAGCTGGCCGCTCTGGCTGCGCACCTTGAGAGCCAGGATGCCGGTCAGATCCCGCTTGTCACCGGGGGCGAGCTCGATGCGGATCGGCACCGGATACTTGGCGCCTTGCCCTTGCAGCCAGCTCACATCCTGATAGCCCACGCCCCCGTTGAGGGTCGCCACCAGATCCCCGAGATCGACCCCGAGCAGGGCCGCCTGGGCGCGATCCACCCCCAGCCGCCACTTGGGCTGGGGGTCGGTCAGATAGATGTCCACGTCCACCAGATCCGCCGTGGCCACAAAGCGGGCCTGTACGGCGCGGGCAGCGGCTTCACGGGCGGCCTGCGTCGGGCCATACACTTCCGCGACAATGGGCGACCAGACAGGCGGTCCCGGGGGCACCTCCACCACCTTGAGGTTGCCCCCTGCCGCACTGGCGATGGCCTGCAAGGGCGCACGCACCGACCGGGCAATCTCGTGACTGCTGCGATCCCGTTCATGCTTGTCCACCAGATTGACCTGAATATCACCCACGTTGGCGCCGCTGCGGATGAAGTAGTGGCGCACCAGCCCGTTGAAGTTGATGGGGGCGGCGGTGCCGGCGTAGATCTGGTAATCCTTCACCTCGGGCACCCTGGCAAGCTCCCGACCCACCGCCAGCAGGGTGCGCTCGGTCTGCTCCAGGGTCGCCCCCTCCGGCATGTCGAGCACCAGCTGGAATTCCGACTTGTTGTCGAAGGGGAGCATCTTGAGCACCACCCACTGCACCACGGGCATGGCGGCCGCCCCCGCCACCAGCAGCAGAATGGCCAGCCAAAGCTTATGTCTCGCTCTCCTGGCACCCGCCCCCATCAGGAAGGGGGTCATCAGTCGGTGAAAGAGCCCAGCCTTGGCCTCGCCGTGGGCACCGTGCGCCTCCCCCTTGAGCAAATGGCTCGCCAGCCAAGGGGAGAAGATAAAGGCCACCAGCAGGGAGATGAGCATCCCCATACTGGCATTGATGGGGATGGGGCTCATGTAGGGGCCCATCAGGCCGCTGACGAAGGCCATGGGCAGCAGGGCCGCGATGACGGTCAGGGTCGCCAGTATGGTCGGCCCCCCCACCTCGTCCACCGCCCCCGGAATGAGATCCTTGAGCGACCCCTTGCCCAGGCCGCGATGGCGGTGGATGTTCTCCACCACGACGATGGCGTCATCCACCAGGATGCCGATGGAGAAGATAAGTGCAAAGAGGGACACCCGGTTGAGGGTAAAGCCCCATGCCCAGGAGGCGAACAGGGTCAGCGCCAGGGTGATGACGATGGCGATGCCCACCACCAGCGCCTCGCGCCACCCCATGCTCACCAGCACCAGCAATACCACCGCCGTGGTGGCAAAGATGAGCTTGCCGATGAGGGTGTTGGATTTGGTCTCGGCGGTGACGCCGTAGTCACGGGTCACCGTCACCTCGACGCCAGCCGGGATGAGCCGGTTCCTGAGGCTCTCCACCCGTGCCTCCACCCGCTTGGCCACCTCCACCGCGTTCTGCCCCGGCTGCTTGCCGATGGCCAGGGTCACCGCCGGGTAGCTGGCTTGCCCCTGCCCCATCCAGCTGCGCTGCACCGGGGTCTCCTCCCCAAGGGACACCCGGGCCACCTCACCGAGATAGACCGGCTTGCCGTTATGCAGGCCCACCACCAGTTCGCGGGCCTCCTGCTCGCTTTGCAGGAACTGCCCCACCTGCACCTTGATTTCCCGGTTATCCTGCACCACGGCCTGCTCGCTGCCCACCCGGTTGGCGGCAGAGAGACGCTGGCTCAGTTCGCCCCAGCTGATGCCATGGGCGCTGAGGGCCGCCGGGTCCGGCATCACCCGCAACACGGCGCTCTGGCTGCCCAGCGTGTAGATATCGCGGGTACCGGGAATGCGCTTGAGTTCGGTCTCCAGCTCATGGGCGACCCGGGTCAGATCGGGGGCCCCTAGCTGCTTGCTCCCCTCTTTGCTCCAATCTTTGCTCCATAAGGTCAGACTGACGATGGGAACATCATCGATCCCCCGGGGTTTTACCAGTGGCTGACCGACTCCGATCCCCTGTGGCAACCAGTCGCGGTTGGAGTCGAGCTGGTTGTTGAGATCCACGATGGCCTGCTCCCGGCTCACCCCCACCTTGAACACCACCACCAGCAGGGCACCATCGGGTTGGGAGAAGGAGTAGAGGGTATCTATCCCCTCTATCTGGGAGACCACCTGCTCGGCAGGGGTGGTGACGAGGGATTCCACCTCTGCCGGGCTGGCCCCCGGGAAGGGAATGTAGACGTCGGCGAAGGTGACATCGATCTGGGGCTCCTCCTCCTTGGGGGTCACCAGCACGGCAAAGAGGCCGAGCAAGAGCCCCACCAGCGCCAGCAGCGGGGTGATGGCCGAGCCCTGAAACAGGGCCGCCAGCCGACCCGCGGGCCCAAGGCGGCCATGGTTGCCGTTCAGCTCGCTACTCATGGGGCACCTCCTGTTGACGGCTCCAGGCATCGGGGGCCAGGGTGTCACCGCCCTTGAGACCCGCCAGGACCTCGCACAGCCCAGCCTCGCAGTGGCCGACCCGCACCGGGGTCAGGGCCCAGCCCTCCCCCTCTTTGAGGTAGACGCCGTTGAACTCCCCCTGCCGCAGCAGGGCGGGCTCCGGCACTTGCAACACCTGACGCTCACCCTGTTCGAGCTGCACCTTGAGCCACATGCCGGGCAGCACCCCTGTCGTGTTCGGCGGCAGATCGAGGCGCAGCCGGAAACTGTGGCTCTGGCTGTCGGCGTAGTTGAAGCGGGTCAGCTTGACGGGAGTCACGGCCTTGCCACCGGGCAGCAGCACCTGCACATCCGACGGCTGGCCGGCGAGAGCCAGTGCGGACTGGGGCAGCTCCAGCTCCACCCTCAGCTCGCCAAGGGAGAAACCGGATAGCAGCGGCGTACCGGGGGCCACCGTCTCCCCCAGCTCCACCAGCCGCCTGGTCACCACCCCGGCGTAGGGGGCGAGGATACGGGTATAGCCGTAGGCTTCCCGGGCCTGGATGAGGGCGGCCTCGGCGGCATTGACCTCGGCGCGGGCGGCCCGATCCGTTGCCTGGGCGTTGTCGAGCTGGGCCCGGGTGATCACCCCCTTGGCGATGAGGGCCTGATAACGGGTGAGCTGGCGCTCGGCCTCCACCTGCTGGGCCTGGGCCCTGGCCACTCGCGCCTCGGCGCCGGTCACGGCGGCAGACTGCTCCTTGCCGCTTATCTCGAGCAGGGGCTGCCCGGCCTGTACCTCGTCATTCACATCCACCAGCATGCGGGAGACGCGGCCACTGGTCTGGGCCGCGACCGTCCCCTGATGAATGGCGCTCACGGTACCGCTCAGGGTGAGCCAGTCGGTGACGCGCTGCGGGGTCAGCGTCAGCGACCCCTTGGCCTCCTCGGCCGCCACCAGGGTGGATGTCATGACCAGCAGGGTGGTCACCAGCAACCGGATTGTGTTCATCATGATTCTCCTTCCCTGGCTCATTGGCACCTTGAAAACTCAGGCAGTACGGTGCTGGCGAGCCTTCTCCAGCACCCTGTTCCAGACCTTGTCCACCAGCAGGACCCCGGCCGCCATGGCCCCGATGAACAACATTATCATGGGCTGCCCGCTGGAAATGAGACTCAGAGCAGGCCCAGGACAGATGCCCACCAGGCCCCAACCGATCCCGAACAGTGCGGCCCCGCCAATCAGGCGGCGATCCAGCACGGGAGCGGGAACCCGGGCCATGGGCTCCCCCAGCAGGCTCAGACGACGGGGTTTCACCAGCAGGAAGTAGCCCGGCATGAAGACAGCCAGGGCCCCCCCATCACGAAGGCCAGGCTGGGATCCCAGGCACCGGCCAGATCGAGAAACCCGGTGACCCGCGCCGGATCCATCATCCCGGAGAGGGCCATTCCCAGCCCGAACAACAGACCCGCAAACACACTTGTCAGCAATTTCATGGCAATCAACCCGTCAAAACATGTGGTGAGTAAAGAACACGGTCGCCACGCCCATCCCCATAAAGGTGAGCGTCGCCACCACGGAGCGCGTCGACAGCCTCCCCATACCGCAGATGCCGTGACCGCTGGTGCAGCCATTGCCAAGACGGGTGCCGATGCCCACCAGCAGGCCGGCCAGCAGCACCACGGGCCAGCCGGGCAAGGCATCAAAGGCGGGCATGGTGGCCCAACCCAGGGTCAGCGCCAGCCAGGCCCCCAGTCCCAATCCCAGCAGAAACAGCACCCGCCAGGGGGTTTTGTACTGCATTGCACCGGCCAGAATGCCGCTGATCCCGGCCACCCGGCCGTTGAACAACATCAGGATCAGGGCCGAGAGCCCCGCCAGCATGCCGCCCCCCAACGAGAGCAGCCATTGGCTTTCCATCATCGAATTTCCTCATCTGAGTGACAAAAATGGGTTTGCAGCGCCGCCAGCACATCGGCTGCCGCCTCGCTCACCAGGGAGTAGTAGATCTGCTGGGAGACTTTGCGCGAACGGATAAGGCCGTAGCGCTTCAACACCGACAGTTGCTGGGAGAAGGCCGACTGCCCGAGCTGGCTGTGGGCCAGCAGCTCCCCGACCCCCTTCTCCCCTTCCACCAGCTGGCAGAGCACCATCAGGCGTTCGGGATGAGCCAGCGCCTTGAGCAGGCCGGCGGCGGCTGTCGCATGTCGGTTCATCTCGTCGAAGTGGCTCATAAGATTAAATTAGCAATTGCTGATATTTGTTCTATTGTATAAAACATCCCTAAATTAGCAATCACTAAACAAAAAAGGAGACGAGAAATGACCGTCGATAACGGAGTCAGAGTGGTCGCGGGTGGCATGTTGCTGCTGTCGCTGCTGCTAACGGCCTGGGTCCACCCGGGCTTTGTCTGGTTGAGCGTCTTTGTCGGGGTCAACCTGATCCAGAGCGCGTTCACCGGGGTCTGTCCCGCCGCCGCCGTGCTCAGGCGAATGGGGCTCAAATAGGCAGGCGGACATATTGGCTCACAGGAGCCGTGTAATAGAGCGGAGGCTCATTATTGCAACCATCATCATCATCGGGGCAGGGTTGGGGGGCATGTCGGCCGCCTACGAGCTCAAGGCCGAACTCGGCAAGCAGCACGACGTCATCCTGGTGAACGACAAACCCGACTTTGAATTCAACCCTTCGAACCCGTGGATTGCGGTCCGGTGGCGAGAGCGCAAAGATATCTCCCTCCCCATAGAGCCTCATGTGAAGAAGAAGGGGATCCGCTTCATCCACGCCGCCCTGACCGGGTTGCAACCCCTCGAACAGCAGATCCGCCTCTCCGATGGCCAGCACCTGCACTACGACTTTCTGGTGCTCTGCACCGGCCCCGCACTCGCCTTTGAAGAGGTGCAGGGAGCAGGCCCGACGGCGGGCGGCACCGCCAGCGTCTGCACCCTCTCCCACGCAGAGGAGTGCCTACACAGTGTCAACGGGCTGCTCGACGAACCGGGTCCGGTGATCGTCGGTGCCATGCCCGGCGCCTCCTGCTTCTGCCCGGCCTACGAATACGCCTTCATCCTCGATCGCCACCTGCGCGACAAGAAGGTGAGAAAGGACGTGCCCATGACCTTCGTCACCAGCGAACCCTACATCGGTCACCTCGGCCTCAACGGCGTGGGGGATTCCAAGGGCATGCTGGAGAGCGAGCTGCGCATGCGCGACATGCAATGGATCTGCAATGCCCGCACCGTGGCGGCCAGGGATGGGGTGATGACGGTGGAGGAGCTGGATGAAGATGGCAACGTCAAGCGCACCCACAGCCTCCCCTACAAGCATGCCATGATGCTGCCCGCCTTCGCCGGCATCAGCCCCCTACGGGGCCTCGAGGGGCTGGTCAATCCCCGCGGGTTCGTCATCGTCGACGAACACCAGCGCAACCCTGTCTTCCCGCAGATTTACGCCGCCGGGGTCTGCATCGCCATCCCGCCCCAGCACAAGACGCCGGTACCGACCGGGGTGCCCAAGACCGGCTACATGATCGAGGCCATGGTGCGCACCCTGAGCCACAACATCAAGGCGGAGCTGGACGGCCAGCCCCCGGTCACCCGGGCGGTGTGGAATGCCATCTGTCTGGCGGACATGGGGGACACAGGGGCCGCCTTCGTGGCCATGCCGCAGATCCCGCCGCGCAACGTCGCCTGGTTCAAGAAAGGGAAGTGGGTCCACCTGGCCAAGATAGCGTTCGAGAAGTATTTCCTGCACAAGATGCAGGTGGGCGACACCGAACCCATCTATGAAAAACTGATGCTCAAATACCTGGGCATCGACAAGACCCGGTAACCCCCCAAGGGCCCGCCGGTGAAGGGAAGAGGGCTCCCTTCACCGGCGCTTTCATCTCTTTTTTATTATGTTTCAATATGTTGCTATCAAGGGCTCGGGGTTTACCCAGGCCGCCGTATCGGCTACCATGTCGCCTCTTTATCACTAGCGGAGACCATCGGTGGGCAACTCATCAAGTGACAGACGCACGCCGACCCTCGTCGTCGGCACCCTGGTCGCGAGCTAGCCGCAGGTTTTTCTCTGCCGCGACTCGCCACCCTGCGAGAAGTGGATCCCTCTTTTCCCCGCTTTTCACACTTGACGTCAGGTGACGCGGACTCATCCCCCGACACCTTGCCTGCATAGTTTCTGCTTCCCAAAAGGAGGCTGCTATGCGCTTGATTTCAAACAACCCTGTCGCTGACAAATCCCCTTCCCTGCTGAGCAGACTGGGGCGGGGCCTGCGACCACTCTGGCAACGTGGCAGACGGCGTCAGCACCTCTATCGGCTGCACATCCGCTGCGAAGACAGAGCCGACATGGAGCAGGTGCTGGCGGCGGTGAGCCACACCCTGCAACCGGCCGGACTCAGTCCCCTGCAGTCCATGAAGCCCGGGCGCGGTGAAGGCCGCGTGCTGGTGCTGAGCCTCTACTGCACGCCGCCCCAGCGCCGCTATCTGGTGCAGTTCATCCACCAGGTCGGGGCTGTCCACCCGGTACGCTGGGAACTGCGCCCCCGCGCCGGGGACGACGCCACCAGGCATTGACCCTCGAATGAGGCGAGGTCCTTCCCGGGCAACCGTGAAGGGCCTTTACCCTGTTCTGCGCCATCCCGCCCCGTCAGGAGGCGGGTCGCGCCCTTGCATTCACCACGATGTCGACCTTGCCCCCCGTCTCTCACACAACCCGGGGGAGCAGGCTGGTCGGCATCCCCAGGAGGAGACTCTTCATGAGAATGTGGCAACAACTCGATTTTCTCGCCCTGCTCGACACCCTGGCCAGCCTGCTGCTCGCCTTCGTGCTGGGCAGCCTGGTCGGCCTCGAGCGCCAGTACCGCCAGCGCACCGCCGGTCTTCGCACCAACGTGCTGGTCGCCGTGGGGGCGGCCCTGTTCGTCAACCTGGCCCAGCGCATCTATGACCTGCATGGCGGCAGTTACGGGGTCGTCCACGTGGTGGCCTACATCGTCTCCGGCATCGGTTTTCTCGGCGCTGGTGTCATCATGCGGGAATCCGGCAACATCCGGGGCATCAACACAGCGGCCACCCTGTGGGGCGTGGCCGCTGTCGGGGCCGCCTGCGGCGCCGGGTTCGCCCTGGAGGCCATCCTCGGCGCCCTCTTCGTGCTGGCCGCCAACACCCTGCTGCGCCCCCTGGTCAACCAGATAAACCGTGACCCGGTGGACAACATGGACACCGAAGTGACCTATCACGTGACCGCTCTCATCGGCCGCGCTCACCAGAAGGAGGTGCTGCCCTGGCTCGAGCAGATGCTGGAGCAGGCCCACTACCCCCTGAGCGAACTCGACATCACCCCCTTCGGCGATCAGGATCTCGAGATCTCGGCGGCGCTGCTCGCCACCGCCATCGATGGCACCAAGCTCGATGCCCTGATGAACACGCTCGGGGAGCACCCTCACATCAAGCAGATCTTCTGGCGGGCCAGCATCACCGATTGACGCCCTCATACCAGGCGCAGCACAAAAAGCCCCGCCGGATCCGGCGGGGCTTTTTCACAGGAAAGGGAAGCCGTGTGCCTAGCGGCGGCTGCGCCAGCGCACCCTGGGGTTGATGACCTGGGCGGTCTGGGCTGGGGGATTGCCCGCGATGAGTTGCTGCATCATCTCGGAGGCGGCCCGGGCCAGGGCCGGGCAATCCTGGGCCACGGAATCGATGCGCATGGGGATGCAGTCGAGCAGATCGTGATCGTCGAAGGTACACAGGCGCATGCCGGTCTCCATCAGTCCCGCCTCGTTGAGGTAGCGCAGCACCCCCTCCAGCAGGGTGAAAGAGGCGGTAAAAAGCCCCTTCGGCGGTGCCCCGAGTTCGTCCACCAGCTCAGACATCAGCTGATAACCCGAGCTCGGCTGGTAGTCACGGTGGCGGACCCGGTCTGAAGTGGCCTCCAGCCCGGCCCGGTGCAATCCGAGCTCGTAACCCGCCAGCCGGTGGCGGCTGGGGGAGAGATCCAGCAGACCGCCGAAGTAGTAGATCTCCTCCCCGCAATCCTCGGCCATATCCTGCACCAGCTCGGCGGTAGCCTTGCAGGCGTCCGAGATCACCATGGGCAGGCGCGACTCACCGATGTGGCGGTCGAGCTGCACCACCGGCAAGCGGTCGTGGATGCGGGCATAGATATCGTCACTGTGGCCGCTGGAGGCGACGATGAGGCCATCCACCTGGCGGCTGATGAGGTTGTCCACCACCCGCTGCTCCAGGGTGGGGTCATCCTCGGAGCAGGCGATGAGCAGCTGGATCCCCGCCTCCCGACAGCGGGCCTCCAGGGCACGGGCGATGCTGGCGAAGCCGAAGTTGGTGAGGTCGGGGATGACCAGCCCCCAGGTGTAGCTGCGCACCTCCCGCAGGGAGCGGGCGTGGATGCTCGGCTGATAGTGGCACTCGTCCGCCACCGCCTGGATCCGCTTGCGGGTATCGTCGGCGATGCGGTATTCCGCACTCTTGCCGTTGAGCACCAGACTGGCGGTGGCCTTGGAGACCCCCGCGAGCGTGGCTATCTGGGCAATCGTGATCCGTTTCTTCTTCTCCACCTGACCTCCCGGCACACTGAGACCGGGCTATTGTACTAGGCAGGTCGCCAGCGGCCAGTGATCGAGACAAATTTTGCTGCCATCATCACCGCAACGTGCGGAAAGTACTGGGTTTTCGCCGGGGAAGTAACGGGTCGACAAGCTCTGGCGCCCGCCATCGACGAAGCACTCCAGGCTGGAGCGGTCACACAAGACGGTGATCTTGCCCCCAAGCCAGGGGGCGCTTCGCTCCTCCCACTCCCCGCTCTGCCAGTTCTGGCGACGCAGGACAAGACGCCCCGGCTGCCACACCAGCTCGACCACGGCCCCGAACCCGATGCGCCCTTCACCGCACAGCGCCAGATCGAGCCAGGCCGAGTCGATGGCCAGGGCAGGCAGCTCGTCCGGCGCCCCCTCGAAGCGGGTCTGCTCCCCTTTCAGGGCGCCCAGCTCTGCCACCGGCCGCTGGCAGAGCCACTCATCCTGCCAGAACAGCTCCCGCGGGCAGCTCATCTGGTGGATCCAGCCGTGCTCGAGAGTGGGCTGGCTCATCTCGTTCTCCTCCGGCAAGCCCAGCCAGCCGAACAGCAGGCGCCGCCCCTGGCTATCCTGGGTAGTCTGGGGGGCATAGAACTCGAATCCCCGGTCCAGCTCGTGGAAGGACCCGTGGGCGAAATGCGTCCCGTCGAAGTCACCCGCCAGCCAGCCGCACTGGTAGAGGTTGCGATAATCCTCTCCCTGCGGGGCAATCCCCTGGGGGCAGCTGATCAGCACATGGCGATCTCCCAGGGGGAAGAGATCCGGACACTCCCACATGTAGCCAAACTCCCCGAGACCGCCGCGCCCGCTGCCAGCGATGGGGCCCACCAGCGTCCAGGCATCCAGGGTGTCACCGCGATAGAGCAGCACCTCACCCCGATCGTCCAGGGTGCGGGCCCCCAGCACCATCAGCCACTGCCGACCGTCGTGCCACACCTTGGGGTCGCGCACATGGCCGCTGTAGCCTGCGGGTAGATCCAGCACAGGGCCCAGCTTGGCAAAGCCCCCCGCACCGTCGGCGCGGGCCAGACACTGGTAGGCGGTGCGGCTGCCGTCCGGGTATTTGACGTTGCCGGTGTAGATAAGGGTCAGACGCCCCTGCTCATCGCTCACCGCCGAGCCCGAATAGCAGCCGTGGCTCTCATAGGCCTCGGTGGGCAGCAGCGCCACCGGCTCGTGCTGCCAGTGCAGCAGATCGGTGGAGGTGACATGCCCCCAGCCCTTGTTGCGGTGCTCGCAACCGAGCGGGTTCCACTGGTAGAAAAGATGGTAGCGCCCGTCGTGCTCGATGAAGCCGTTGGGATCGTTGAGCAGCCCCACCGGGGCTGCCTGATGCCAGCGGGGCCGATGGGGATCGGCCGCCGCCTTGAGCTGTCCGGCCAGCAGGGACCGGACAACCTGGTTCAGGAGATGGCTTTCCTTCATCACTCCACCTTGTACTTGAGCAGGTAGGAGGCGGCGAAAGCGGCGCCAAAGGCGATCACCAGACCGATGACGTAGTGGATGAGGCTCATGGGCTGGACGATGGCCATGCCCGGGATGCCGGTCAGGCCCACCGCCGTCATGCCGACCTTGGCCGCCACCACGTAGGCGCCGCCGCAGGCCCCGCCGAACAGGCCGGCCAGGAAGGGCTTGATGTAGCGCAGGTTGACCCCGAAGATCGCCGCCTCGGTGATACCGAGCAGGCAGGACATGGCCGCCGGCACCGTGATGGCCTTGATCTTCACGTCCCGGGTCTTGAAGTAGACCGCGAGGCAAGCCCCGCCCTGGGCCACGTTGGCCATGGCCCAGATGGGCAGCAGGAAGTTGACGCCGATGGCAGGGTTGGCCAGCAGCCCCGCCTCGATGGCGTGGAAGCTGTGGTGGATGCCGGTGATGACGATGAGCGAATAGGTGCCGCCAAACACCAGCCCCGCCAGCCAGCCTGCCTGCTCATAGAGGGCGCTCAGACCGAACGAGATGCCATCCCCCAGCACCCGCCCGGCGGGGCCGATGAAGAGCAGCGCCACGAAGCCGGTGATGATGACGGTCAAAAACGGGGTGAGGATGAGATCCAGGGCGTCAGGGATGCGCTTGCGCAGCTGCTTCTCCAGGTGGGACATGAACCAGACTGCCAGGAGCACCGGGAAGACGGTGCCCTGGTAGCCGATCATGGCGACATCCAGGCCGAAGAAGTCCATGGTCTTGAAGCCCCCGGCCACGCCCCAGGCGTTGGTCAGGGCCGGGTGGGTGAGAATGCCGCCGAGCGTCGCCCCCAGATAGGGGTTTCCGCCGAATTCGCGCGCCGCCGTAAAACCGATGAGGATCGGCAGGATGATGAAGGCTGCCGAGCTGAACATGTCGAGCATGACGAACAGGGCGCTGTCGGCGTTGACCCAGCCGTAGGTGCGCACCATGCCGAGCAGCCCCATCAGCAGGCCAGAGGCGACGATGGCCGGAATGATGGGCACGAAGATGTTGGAGAGGGTCCGCGCCAGACGCTGGGCCACGTTGAGCTTGGCCGTCGCCATGTCGGTCAGCTCCGCCTTGCTGGCGGTGCCGGTCCCGGTCAGGGTGACGAACTCCGCATAGACCTTGTTGACCAGGCCGGTGCCGAAAATGACCTGGATCTGGCCGGCGTTGCTGAAGCACCCCTTGACCCCCTCCAGCTTGTCGATGGCGGCCTTGTTCACCTTGCTGTCGTCCGCCAGCACCAGCCGCAGCCGGGTGGCGCAGTGGGCGGCGCTGACGATGTTCTCCTTGCCCCCGAGCAGGGGCACCAGATCCTGGGCTATCGCACTGATATTCATATTCTTCCTCTTATGACCCGCCACGCTGGCGGGCCCTTGTCACATGAGAGTAGGGGCTGTCGAGCCGGGCTTCTAGCCGCAGATCAACAGCCGTCTGCGCCTGATCGCAAAAATTCATCCAGCTGGGTGCGGGTGGGCAGTGCCGTCATCGCCCCCTTGGCGGTGGTGGCGAGCGCCCCGCAGCCGTGGGCCTGAGCCAGAATGGCGGGCAGCTCGGCCAGCGTCGGCAGCGAGGTCCGTTCGGCCAAGGCCGCCAGCAGCCCGGCAACGAAGGCGTCCCCCGCCCCCGTGGTATCGAGTGGCGTCACTTTGGGCCCCACCCACTCCAGCAACTCGCCACCCAGACGGGCCACCACACCGGCCGCCCCCCGGGTCACCAGCACCAGGGCCGGGCCTGAAAGAGTGGCAAGCCCCGCCGCCAGATCGTCCAGACCGCTCAGCAGTTGCAGCTCCTCCACCGAGAGCTTGACCACGTCTGCGAGGGCCATGGCCTCGCGCACCACGGGCAGCATCTCGGCAGGGTTGCCCCACACCTCTGGCCTCAGGTTGGGGTCGAAGCAGACCCGCCCCCCGACGGCACGGATGGTCGCCATGGCTTGCAGACAACTGCTGCGCACCGGCTCGTTGGCGAGCGCAATGGAGCAGGTCAGCAGCCACTGCCCGGCCTGGAAGACCGGCAGATCGGCGGGGCTCAGGAACTGATCGGCGCTCGGGCGCACCATGAAGGTGAAGCTGCGCTCCCCCGCCTCATCGAGATCCACCAGCACCGTGCTGGTGCGATGGGCCGGATCCTGGATCAGGTGGCGAATGTCGACCCCCTCCCTGGCCAGGGTCTCCCCCATGAAGCGGCCGAAGGGATCCGCGCCGACCCGGCCAATGAAGGCCGATTCCCCGCCGAGCCGGGCAACGCCCACCGCCACGTTGGCCGGTGCGCCACCCGGACACTTGAGGTAGTACTGCTCCCCTTCCGGGATCAAGTCCACTACCGCATCCCCCATTACCCACACACGATTCGTCACCTTGTTGCTACTCCACTGCTGCACAGGATTTGCCGGGGTCAGCCCCGGGTTCTGGGTCCGCATTATCAGCTAAACCGTTTTAGCTAACCAACAGATCCCGGGGCCGCCTGCCATTTTTGTGATCGGGATAACGAACTAGAACCAGGTTTCCATCTGCACGCCAAAGTTCCACTCGCCCCCGGCGGTGAAGTTGCTCTGGCCCATGGCATCGGAGCTGGCGTAGTTGTCGAGCTCGGAGGACCAGTCCATCCAGGTGGCGAACACCCGCAACTCGGGCCGCTCGAAGAAGCCGGCGGTCTGCGCCTTGAAGGTCGGCGCGAAGGTGAGCTTGGTGAAATCGCCGCTCACCGCCTGACGACCCTTGTAGCCCTTGGGATCGAGGTCCATGTACTGCCAGGTCGCCTCGTAAACCAGCTCGACGTTCTGGCTCAGTACCTGGGCCAGGCGGCCATTGAGGGTCACCCAGCGGTACTCGTCCCCCTTCACGTAACGATCCTGGCTGTGCTCGGCCAGCAGGGCCGGGGCGACACGCCAGCGAGGCGCAAGATCGGTAGCGCCAAATACGGCGACCCGCACCGCATCGGCATCCGGCAGCAGCTCGCTGTCGGAGCCCAGCCCCTTGAGCTCGGCACCCAGACCGTGGCCATACAGCACCGCCGCCTTGGAGAAACCGGGGTTTATGCCAAAGAAGCTGTCGGCGTGGTAGGCCACCAGGGTGTGGGCCCCCTTGTTCGCCGCTTCGCTGCCCGCGCCGCCGTCATTGATGCGCGCCTCGTTGTCCTTGGCGGAGAGGCCGTTCAGCATCCACTGCCAGTTGCCAACGCGGTTGTTCATGGTGAGGATGTAGCTCTCGATGTCGGAGAGACCGCTCGCGCTGATGTCGCCGTAGTCGCGCCCGTAGAGGGAGAAGTTCGCCTTCCAGTTGTCGGCCAGCTGCACGTCGTAGACGCCGCCGCCGGTGCCGGCCAGGAAGACCACGTCCGAGTCGAGCCAGTGGATATCGAAGTTGTCCCGGTCAAAGCGCTTGCCCGCCCAGAGCACCGAGTGCTGGAAAGGACCGCTGAAGCTCGCCAGATCGCCGATTTCGGCAAACACCTGGCGGGTGTTGAGGCTGGAATCGCTGGCGGTCCAGTCGTTGCTGGTCTCCACCCCGTCCGCCAGCATCAGCTTGTAGCGGGCCCAGCTGCCATCGTCGAAGGTCTGGGTCTTCAGCAGGTTGGCCTCCATGTAGGTGTCATCCTCGTTGCCAAGGCGACCCACGGCGCCGCCCACCGAGCCGGCCGGGGTGATGTAGGGGCCGCCGCGGCCACCATTGCCGTTGCCGTTCACCAGCAGGCCCGAGCGGGCATAGCCGTGGAACTCGAAGCCCTGGGCCCCGGCGGTCTGCTTGTCCACCTTCTCGCTCTGGGCCTTGGCAACCACGGCGGTCTCGCGGGCTTCGTTTGCCTTGCTCTGGGCCTCATCGGCCCGCGCTTCGGCAGCGGTGGCGCGCGCCTCGGCTGCCTGCACCCGCGCCTCCAGCGCCGCCAGACGAGCCTCGATACCACCATCCGCCGCCCACAGCGGGCTGCTCATTCCCAATCCCAGCGCCACGGCCAGCGCCAACTTGCTCTTGAACATCGTCATCGTCCTCACCTGTCTTCTGTCGCCCGTCCGGGCTCTGTTGTTGTTGACGAGCCGAGGATAGCTAAACCGCTTTAGCTGACTCAATATGCCAGCTAAACCGTTTCAGCAGGAGTGTGAGCGGGATAACATTTGTACAGGAGGAATTGGTGGAAGTTGTGAGGAGGATCCCTCATCGGGATCCACTCAATAAGGGGGGGTCCAGGCCAGATGGCGGGCAAAAAAAAAAGCCGGCACATCCGTGCCGGCTTGGGTAACGCGGGTCGCGTTTATTTGGTCAGGTCGTCGAAGAAGCGTTTCACCCCTTCGAAGAAGCCTTCGGATTTCGGCTTGTGGGTCTTGGCAGCGGCGCCGCTGAAGGAGTCGTCCAGCTGGCGCAGCAGATCTTTCTGGGTCTCGGTCAGCTTGACCGGAGTCTCGATCACCACCTTGCACATCAGATCCCCCACCTGGCCGGAGCGCACGGACTTGACGCCCTTGCCCCGCAGGCGGAACAGCTTGCCGGTCTGGGTCTCCGGGGTCACCTTGAGCTTGACCCGGCCATCCAGGGTCGGCACTTCAATCTCGCCGCCGAGCGCTGCGGTGGTGAAGCTGATGGGCACTTCGCAGTAGAGGTCGTTGCCGTCACGGACGAAGATCTCGTGCTCGCGCACGTGAACCTGTACGTACAGATCCCCCGCCGATGCGCCGGTTTCCCCCGCTTCCCCTTCGCCGGAGAGACGGATGCGATCCCCGGTATCGACCCCGGCCGGGATCTTGACCGACAGGGTCTTGGTCTTCTGGTAGCGCCCTTCCCCATGGCACTTGCGGCACGGATCCTTGATGATCTTGCCGCGACCGTGACAGTGGGGGCAGGGCTGCTGCACCGCGAAGAAGCCCTGGCGCATCTGCACCTGGCCGGAGCCGTGGCAGGTGGGGCAGGTCTGGGCCTGGCTGCCGGTATGGGCACCGGAGCCGTTGCACACTTCGCAGTGGACCTGGGTCGGGATCTTGATCTCCTTGGAGACCCCGCGCACCGCCTCTTCCAGCGTCAGCTCCATGTTGTAGCGCAGATCGGCGCCACGGGCCGGGCCGCGACGACCGCCCCCGCGACCACCGAAGATGTCGCCAAACACGTCGCCGAAGATGTCGCCGAAATCGGCACCACCGCCAAAGCCGCCGTGGCCGCCACCCTGGCTCGGATCCACCCCGGCATGACCGTACTGGTCATAACGGGCACGCAGGTTCTCGTCGGTCAGGACCTCGTAGGCTTCCTTGACCTCTTTGAACTTCTCTTCAGCCCCGGCATCACCCTGGTTGCGATCCGGGTGATACTTCATGGCCAGACGCTTGTACGCCTTCTTGATCTCGCGCTCGTCGGCACCTTTCGATACCCCGAGCACTTCGTAGAAATCGCGCTTCGACATACTCATCCTGTTGCTATATCAGCAGTTACGCAGACGGGCGTTGGTTACCCAACGCCCGTAAATTCATTGACGAATCTGCTCACACTCTTACTACGAAGCCGTGATCAAGGCTCATGTGCTGCTCGGAATCCTCACGTATATCTATACGCTCCGGTTCCTGCGCTGCTCTTTACCTTGCTGACGGCCTCTCGCGACAGACCGTGAACAGATTCTGAGCCGATGGGCGAAGCGGACTTCGCCCATCCGGGTCGGGCTTACTTCTTGTCGTCTTTCACTTCTTCGAACTCGGCGTCGACCACGTCGTCGTCAGCCTTGGCAGAAGAGGAGGACTGACCGGCGTCAGCACCGGCGGCGCCTTGCGCCTGAGCCTGCTGCTGGGCAATTTCCATCAGCTTCTGGGACGCTTCCAGCAGCGCTTGCTGCTTGGCTTCGATGGCAGCCTTGTCGTCACCCTTGATGGCGGATTCCAGCTCGCTCAGGGCAGTCTCGATCTTGGTCTTCTCGTCGGCAGGCAGAGCTTCACCGGCTTCGGTGACCTGCTTGCGCACGGAGTGGACCAGACCGTCAGCCTGGTTGCGGGCCTGCACCAGCTCTTCGAACTTCTTGTCCTCGGCCGCGTTGGCTTCGGCTTCGCGTACCATGCGTTCGATCTCGTCATCAGACAGACCGGAAGAGGCCTGGATGGTGATCTTCTGCTCCTTGTTGGTCTCCTTGTCTTTCGCGGAGACGTGCAGGATGCCGTTGGCATCGATGTCGAAGGTCACTTCGATCTGCGGCAGACCGCGCGGTGCCGGGCGGATGCCTTCCAGGTTGAACTGGCCCAGGGACTTGTTGTCGCTGGCGCGCTTGCGCTCACCCTGCAGCACGTGAATGGTCACGGCAGACTGGTTGTCTTCGGCGGTGGAGAACACCTGGGACTTCTTGGTCGGAATGGTGGTGTTCTTCTCGATGAGCGCGGTCATCACGCTACCCATGGTCTCGATCCCCAGGGAGAGCGGAGTCACGTCCAGCAGCAGTACGTCGGTCTTGTCACCGGACAGTACGGCACCCTGGATGGCAGCACCCATGGCCACGGCTTCGTCCGGGTTGACGTCTTTGCGCGGCTCTTTGCCGAAGAAGTCGGCCACGGTCTTCTGAACCAGCGGCATACGGGTCTGACCACCCACCAGGATGACGTCGTCGATCTCGCCAACCGCCAGACCGGAGTCTTTCAGGGCGACACGAACCGGCTCCAGGGAGTCTTTCACCATGTCTTCCACCAGGGATTCCAGCTTGGCGCGGGTCACCTTGATGTTCATGTGCTTCGGACCGGTGGCATCTGCTGTGATGTACGGCAGGTTGACGTCGGTCTGCTGGGCAGAAGAGAGCTCGATCTTGGCTTTTTCGGCGGCATCTTTCAGACGCTGCAGGGCCAGCTGGTCGTTGCGCAGGTCAATGCCCTGCTCGCGCTTGAACTCGTCAACCAGGTAGTTGATGACGCGGTTGTCGAAGTCTTCACCACCCAGGTGGGTGTTACCGTTGGTTGCCAGCACTTCGAAGGTGGTTTCCCCTTCGACTTCGTCGATCTCGATGATGGAGATATCGAAGGTACCGCCACCCAGGTCGTATACGGCAACCTTGCGCTCACCCTTGACCTTGTTGACGCCGTAGGCGAAAGCCGCGGCAGTCGGTTCGTTGATGATGCGTTTTACATCCAGACCGGCGATGCGACCGGCATCCTTGGTGGCCTGACGCTGGGCGTCGTTGAAGTAGGCCGGTACGGTGATGACGGCTTCGGTCACCGGCTCGCCCAGGTAGTCCTCGGCGGTCTTCTTCATCTTTTTCAGCACTTCGGCAGAGATCTGCGGCGGTGCCATCTTCTTGCCTTTCACTTCAACCCAGGCGTCACCGTTGTCGGCCTTGGCGATGGCGTACGGCATGATTTTCAGGTCACGTTGTACTTCGTCATCTTCGAAACGACGGCCGATAAGACGCTTGATGGCGAACAGCGTGTTCTTCGGGTTGGTGATGGCTTGGCGCTTGGCCGGCTGACCAACCAGGATTTCGCCGTCATCGGCATAGGCAATGATGGACGGAGTAGTACGGTCGCCTTCCGCGTTCTCGATCACGCGAGCATGGTCGCCATCCAGAATAGCGACGCAGGAGTTGGTAGTACCCAGGTCAATACCGATGATTTTACCCATTTGACGAATCTCCAAATACTTTGAATAAACTGGCGAGGGGCTCGCCTTGATACGTTAACGGCTAGGTGGGGCCTGCCACTGTGGCTTTCAAGCTCCCGGCATCAAATTTTTTGTGCCGCCGTGGCCTTGCAACCTATATGGGGTCTCAAGTCGGCGCTTCAAGTCCGGCCCTGAAAAAACCTGCATACAGGCCACCTGACAGCCAAATGACGCCAGACACGTTTTTTTGGCGCCACATCCAACAAAAAGCCCGCCAAGCGGCGGGCTTGGTGAGAACAGCGTGATCAGTCAGCGGACTTGGAGACCATCACCATGGCCGGGCGGATGACGCGGCCGTTGAGCTCGTAGCCCTTCTGCATCACGGCGATCACTGTGTTCGGCGCCACGTCGGCACTGGGCACCATGCTCATGGCCTGGTGGGCATTGGGGTCGAACGGCTGGTTGGTCGGGTCCAGCGCCACCAGGCCGAACTTGGCCACGCCGCTCTGCATGGATTTCAGGGTCAGCTCGACCCCTTCAATCATCGGCTTGAGGGTGTCGTTCTCCTTGTCCGCCAGCTCGATGGCGCGCTCCAGGTTGTCCAGCACCGGCAAGAGCTCTGCGGCGAACTTCTCCAGTGCAAACTTGTGGGCTTTCTCCACGTCCTGAGCAGCACGGCGACGCAGGTTCTCCATCTCGGCGACGGCGCGAATGGCGCGCTCGCGCTCTTCCAGGGAAGCCTGCTGGGCCGCCTCCAGCTGGGCCTCCAGCTCGGCGATGCGGGCCTGCTCGGCTGTCACTTCACTGTCTACATCGGTCGGCTCGATTGGCTGGGCTTCCACTTGCTCCATCGCTTCAACCTTTTGTTCTTCGTGGCTCATGACATCTCCAATATTCAGGGGTTGCGTGTGAGGGTGGCTGGCGTTCAGACAAGCGACACGCGCCAGCAGACCCTGTGTTGGCGCTATTATGGGGACACAGCCCCGGCTTTCAAGGGGAAAAGGGCAGATCGGGCACAATGGCGCCCATCCGCGTGCCAGGCAGCCCCTTTTCGGGGCCGATTGCACCAACCGCCACGGAGGCAGACAAATCCCCGGCAAAGCGCGGTATACTCCCCCCAAGACTCTCCCAGACCCGATAACCTATGGATTCTCCGTTCAAAACCGTTGCCCTCATCGGCAAGCCCCATCACGAGGGGGCCAACCAGACCCTGACCGGCCTGTACCAGTACCTGACCAGCCGCGGCTTTCGCGTGCTGCTGGAGAGCCGGGTGGCCCATACCCTGGGGCTGCTCGGGGAGAACGTGATGGATCTGGTGCAGCTCGGCGAGCAGGCGGATCTCGCCATTGTTGTCGGCGGTGACGGCAACATGCTGGGGGCCGCCCGGGTGCTGTCACGGTTCGATGTGGCGGTGATCGGGGTGAACCGGGGCAACCTCGGCTTCCTGACCGATCTCTCGCCCCAGGATTATCTGCTGCCCCTGGAGCAGGTGCTCTCGGGTCACTTCAAAAGCGAGCATCGCTTCCTGCTGGAGGCCGCCGTCTATCGCCACGGGGAGCGCAAGTCGAGCAACCTCGCGGTCAACGAGGCGGTGCTTCACCCGGGCAAGATCGCCCACATGATCGAATTCGAGGTCTACATCGACGGCAGCTTCATGTACAGCCAGCGCTCGGACGGCATCATAGTGGCGACACCCACCGGCTCCACCGCCTACTCCCTGTCGGCAGGGGGCGCCATCCTCACCCCCAAACTCAACGCCATCACGCTGGTGCCCATGTTCCCGCACACCCTGAGCAGCCGCCCCATCGTGCTGGATGCGGACAGCGAAGTGCGGCTGCTGGTCTCGCCGGACAATCAGGACGACGCCATGCAAGTGAGCTGCGACGGCCAGGTCACCCTGGCGGTCCACCCGGGGGACGAGATCCTTATCAAGAAGAGCAGCCACAAGCTGCATCTGGTGCATCCGCTGGATTACAGCTACTTCCACGTGCTGCGCAACAAGCTCGGTTGGGGCAGCAAGCTCTTCTAGCCAGGCAACACCGGTGGCGAGGGTCTACCCCTCGCTGCTTTCGACCAGCCGAGGCGGTGCCGGCTCGAATGCCAGATTCACCCCGTTTCTCCCCGCTTCCTTCACCCGGTACATGGCAGCATCGGCTTTGGTCAGTATCAGTGCCAGGTCAGCCTCGGCACTGGCGCACACGACCCCCATGCTCACCGTAACCCCCTCGCACGGCAGGCAGGCCCCCTGCCGGGAGCCCGTCTCTATCTGGCGGCGGATCCGGTCACAGATGTCGTGGGCCATCTGGCCGCTCACGCCCCCCATGATGATGGCGAACTCCTCGCCACCGATGCGCCCCACCAGATCATCCTTGCGTACCTCGGCCACCAGCACCCCGGCCACATAGCGAATGACTTCATCCCCGCAGCCGTGACCAAACTGGTCGTTGACCCGCTTGAAGTGATCGATGTCCAGGACCACCACGCAGCGCGTCTGGCCAGGCGTAGTACCCTCTCCGTGCCTGAAGAGGCCGCGCCGATTGAGCACCCCGGTGAGGGGATCCCGCTCCGAGAGCGCCAGCAATGCCTCCTCCGTCTCCACATAGGCCACCAGAGGCAGCAACAACACCGAGCCGATGGTCAGCACCATGTGCATGAAGAAGATGAGATCGAGCCAGTCTCCGTCCCCCATCCGCTCTTCGACTCCCAGCAAGAGCAGCCCCCCCTGACTCAGCAGGATGGTGAAATGCAGCAGGTAAATGAGCGCCACCACATGGAGCACCCGCTTCTGTTGCCGGTCGAGAGAGACGATGAGGCAGGCGCACCACAGGTACAACATCGACTCCATCAGAGCCAGCACAATGCGCACGGGGGCGAGGCTGGACAGTCCCAGATAGAGCAGCAGCAACACCGCCACGCCTCCCCCCACGGCACGGGGATGCCATGCGCGCTCGTAAAGCGCACAAAAACCAGCGAGCAACAGCGGATGCTCATGAGCGAGACCAGGCCGCCGACCCGGATGCCCAGCGCCGGATGGCCGCCCAACACCCCCAGACTGAGCAGCAGGATGGAGAGGGAGAAGAGAAAAGCGGAGAGGGACCAGTACAGAAAGTTGCCTCGACCCGGCTTCAGGGAGTGGATGAACAGCATGATCAGCCCCGACATCAGGTTGATTGCCAGGGAGATCAGCAGCAGGGTCGGGGTATGGATCATCGTGACGCATCCTTGCGAAGAGGTCTGTGCACAGCCCAGGCTCAACCAGGACTGTTTCGAGTGTGTCTCAACCCGCTACTCACCACAAGAGAGCCCCTCAAGGTGGCTTCTCGCATCGCCTCAGCCCATGCCAGGTACGCAGGTTGATTTGCAGGCCATCTGATCGGCGTCACACCCATGCCGCGGCCTTGACATCCTTGCCCTCCCCCTGTTTCGCAAAAATCCTCCCTGCCCACTTTACTGTATATAAGACCAGTATATACTGGATGCATACACAGTAATGTTGACCCATACAGGATGAGACCATGCTGACCCAGCTGACCGTCAACAACTTCGCCATCGTCAAGTTTCTCGAGCTCGATCTGCAACCGGGGATGACCTGCATCACCGGGGAGACCGGGGCGGGCAAATCCATCGCCATCGACGCTCTGGGGCTGTGCCTGGGAGAGCGCGCCGAAGCCAGCATGGTGCGCCCGGGCAGCGACAAGACCGAGGTGAGTGCCCGCTTCCTGCTGGAGGGTAATCCTGCCGCCCGGGCCTGGCTCGCCACCAACGAGCTTGAAAATGACGGTGAGTGCATCGTCCGGCGGGTACTGTCCGCCGAGGGGCGCTCTCGCAGCTATATCAACGGGGTTCCCGTCCCCCTCGCCCAGCTCAGGAACCTGGGTCAACTGCTGGTCAACGTCCACGGTCAGCACGCTCACCAGATGCTGCTCAAACCCGATTACCAGCTCGCCCTGCTGGACGGCTACGCCGGTCATCATCTGCTCCTCGACGATGTGCGCCGCCACTACCAGCAGTGGCGCCAGTTGCAAAACGAGCTCAACCGGCTCAAGGCCGAGCAGCAGCAGCGGGAAGCCCGCCGTCAACTCATCGAATACCAGGTGCAGGAGCTGGACGAATTTGCCCTTCAGCCGGGAGAGTTTGAAGAGATTGAAGAGGAGCATCAGCGGCTCGCCAATGGCACCGAGCTGATGCAGGAGTGCGGGTATTGCCTCGATCTGCTCTATGACAATGAAGAGACCACCATCGCCGGTCTGCTGCAGACGGCGGTGGACAGGGCCGAGACCCTGGTCGGCATGGACAGCCGGCTTGGCAACGTGCTCGGCATGCTCAACGAAGCCCTGATCGGCGTACAGGAGAGCCACAGCGAGCTGCGCAGCTATCTCGACCGGCTGGAACTGGATCCAGAGCGCTTCAACGAGCTGGAGAGCCGCCTCTCCAAGGCCATCAACCTGGCACGCAAGCACCATGTCAAACCGGCGGAGCTGGCCCTGCACCATCAGGAGCTGGCCGCCGATCTGGCCCGCCTCAACTCCGACGAGGAACGACTCGAGGGGATGGAAGACGAGCTGGCCTCGGCCCGACAGGCCTTCGTGCAGGCCGCCGAGGCCCTGAGCCAGAGCCGCCAGCGCTATGCCGAGGAGCTGGGCGCAAAGGTAAGCGCCAGCATGCACGAACTGGCGATGCCAGATGGCCGCTTCGCCATCGAGGTGCGACCCGATGCCCAGAGCAGCCTCTCGCCCCTTGGCATCGATCGGGTGGAGTTCATGGTCACCACCAACCCGGGTCAGCCCATCCAACCCCTTGGTAAGGTGGCTTCCGGCGGCGAGCTGTCGCGTATCAGCCTCGCCATCGTGGTGATCAGTGCCCGCAAGATCTCCACCCCGACCCTTATCTTCGACGAAGTGGATGTGGGGATCAGCGGCCCGACCGCCGCCGTGGTGGGCCGCCTGTTGCGCCAGCTCGGCGAATCCACCCAGGTGATGGTGGTCACCCACCTGCCCCAGGTGGCAGGCAAGGGTCACCAGCACATGGTGGTGAGCAAACACACCGACGGCAAGACAACGGAAACCCAGATGCAGGCGCTCACCCCGGGTGCCCGGCTCAACGAACTGGCCCGCCTGCTGGGGGGCGATCAGATCACCGACAACACCCTGGCCAACGCCCGTGAGTTGCTCGCAAGCTGACCACGGGGCGGGAGGGATGCCCTCCCGTCCATGTCGGCCCTTTCAGATTGACCGTGCCATCATCGCGCTGGCCAGTTGAAGCCTCTTGCCGATGGCACCGGCCTGGTTGGCCCATGCCGTGAGCCGCAAGCAAGAACGAGGGGCTGCCCGGGCTAATCCGCGGCACGTGTCTTGATGCTCAGTCTGAACCTGCCAGCCTGGTCATCACCCAGTCGGGCTTCCATCGCCATGGTCAGGACGCCACTCATCTTCGTTGCACTCATTCACATTTCGAACGGCCCCACTCCTTCATTTTCCATTCAACTCAGTCTGTTATGATGATGTAAACGGACTCGGTACCTTCAGTTGCCATCGACAGAAGGTGACGCTTGATGCAAACACACCGGGTTCGTTTGAGCTGACATTTCGCGGGAAGGGAGGATGGGAGCGCGCTTCCGCCGTCTGACCCGCACCTGCCAAGGAGAACTGCTTATGAGCCCGACCAATATTGTGCTGTTGCTGGAAGGCAAGGATTACGAGCAGGAGACACTGGCCAAGGCGAGCCGTCTGGCACAAGGGCTGGGCGCCAACCTGACCTTGTTGCACCTGACCCACAGCAGCAAGACCCGTCGCAATAGTCTGTCCCTGTCACAAGAGGAGCGCAGCGCCCAGGGCACCCTGGATGCCAAGGCGATCATCAGTGAACTCATCACCCAGCTGTCTCATCCGGTGGATTACCAGTGTCTGGTGGTGGATGACGTGGTGCCGGATCTACAGCGCTGGCTGGCCGCCCACCCCGCCGATCTCTTGCTGGTCGGCAGCCGTCATCACTGGATGGAGGGCTCGCTGGCCCGCCTGCTCCTCTACAAACTGCCCCTCGATATCCAGATCTGCCACGAGCCTCACGCCGCCTTGCTCAAAGCCGTCGGTTGACACCACAAGACCCGCTCCCTGAGCGGGTCTTCTTGTTTCTGACGCCCCGCCGTCATCCTCCCCCAGCTTGACCTCCTCCACTGCGTCACCGCCAGAACCACACGATTTCTTACACATTGCTCGCTTCTTTTTGAGGGCCATTTGCTGCACGATATGGCCCTTGCACGCCTTCGCTCGTTTCGTTCAGGTGATAAATGAAAGCTCTTCGAAAACCCGGCAAGCTCGCCCTGCTCGCCCTTGTGCTGATCCCTCTCGTCACCTGGCTGGCCTGGCCAGGCAACACACCGGACCCGGTACTGACCGCAACGGTTACCCGACAGGATGTGGAGCAGACGGTGCTCGCCAGTGGCGTACTGCAGGCCATCGAGCAGGTGGATGTGGGGGCTCAGGTCTCGGGTCAGGTCACCTATCTCGCGGTGGAAGCGGGTCAACAGGTCAAACAAGGAGAGCTGCTGGCGGAGATCGATCCCCTGATCGCCCAGAACAACCTCAAGACCGCCGAGGCGGAGCTGGCCAGCCGCCGCGCCCAGCTCAAGATCAAGCAGGCACAGCTCAAACAGAACGAGCTTGCCTGGCGCCGCCAGCAGCAGATGTTTCGGCAGGAAGCGAGCTCTCGTGCGGATCTGGAGAGCGCCGAAGCCCAGCTTGCCGTCACCCGGGCCGAGCTGCAAAGCGCCCAGGCCGACATCGACAACGCCATCATCAAGGTGGAGCGCGCCAAGACGGAGCTCGGCTACAACCGCATTCAGGCCCCCATGGATGGTACCGTCGTCTCCATTGTCACCCGGCAGGGGCAGACCCTGGCCGCCAGCCAGACGGTACCGACCCTGCTCAAGCTCGCCAATCTCGACACCATGACGGTCAAGGCCCAGATCTCCGAAGCGGACGTCACCCGTGTCAAGGCGGGCATGCCGGTCTATTTCACCCTGATAGGGGATCCGGATACTCGCTACCACGGTACCCTGCGCACGGTCGAGCTGGCCCCCACCAACATCAATGAGCAGACGGCCAGCACCACAGCCACCAGCAATGCGGCCATCTACTACTATGCCCTGTTCGATGTGCCCAACCCCGGCCATCAGTTGAGGGTCGCCATGACGACCCAGGTCACCATCGTACTCGGCGAGCGCAAGCAGGTACTGACGATTCCCCAGACCGCCCTCGGCAAGAAGACTGGCGACAACGAGTACGAGGTCAGCCTGCTCAAGGCAGGGGACCAGAGAGAGACCCGCCGCATCAAGACCGGCATGAAGGATGACATCAAGATTGAGGTGGTGAGCGGCCTGACCGAGCAGGAGAAGGTGATCCTGGAGCAGGGCAAGCCGGCCCTGCACGATGAAGGGGAGATGGAGCCGTGAGCGAGCCCCTGATCCGTCTCAAGGGCATCGAGCGGCGCTACCAGAGCGGAGAGCACGAAGTGACCGTGCTGCACCCGCTGGATCTCGCCATCGATGCCGGGGAGATGGTGGCCATCGTCGGCGCCTCCGGCTCCGGCAAATCGACCCTGATGAACCTGCTGGGCTGCCTCGATCGCCCGAGCGGCGGCCAGTATCTGTTTCGCGGCCAGGATACCGCGACCCTGGATGCCCTCTCCCTGGCACGGCTGCGCTGCCACCACTTCGGCTTCATCTTCCAGCGCTATCACCTGCTGCCCCATCTGGATGCGGCCGCCAACGTGGAGATCCCCGCCATCTATGCCGGCACCGCCCACCTTGATCGCCAGGCCCGTGCCCGCACCTTGCTGACCCGCCTGGGACTGCAGGATCGCAGCCACCACAGACCCGGCCAGCTCTCCGGCGGTCAGCAGCAGCGGGTCAGTATTGCCCGGGCGCTCGCCAACGGCGGCGAGGTGATCCTGGCGGACGAACCCACCGGCGCTCTCGACAGCCAGAGCGGCAAGGAGGTGATGGCCATCCTCAAGGAGCTGCACGCCCAGGGCCACACCATCATTCTGGTGACCCACGACATGGCGGTGGCAAGCCATGCGGATCGCATCATCACCCTGCGTGACGGGCGGGTAGTGGAGGACAGCGGCCATCGGGCGACCGATGACAACGCAGCCTCACCCTCCCTATCCGGGACGCCGGCCCACCCGCAGCCAGGTGACGGCAGCCAGCTGCCCCCTCCCCCTGTCGGGCAAGATGCACAGAGCACAGGCGCCGCCGTCCGCACCGCAAGCCGGGGCTGGGATCGCTACCGGGAGGCGGGGCGCATGGCCCTGCACGCCATGCTGGCCCATCGCATGCGCACCTTCCTCACCATGCTCGGCATCATCATCGGCATCGCCGCCGTGGTCAGCGTGGTGGCGCTGGGTCAGGGGGCGCGCGCCAAGGTGATCGACGACATCAACGCCATGGGCACCAACACCATCGACATCTTCCCCGGCAAGGACTGGGGAGACGAGAAGGCCGCCAGCATCCAGACCCTGAACGAGCGGGATCTCGACGCGCTGCTCGGCCAGCCCTATCTGGAGGGGGCCAGCCCCCAGATAGCGACGTCGGGCCAGCTTCGCTATCGCAACAAGACCAGCAGCGGCAGCGTGATCGGGGTCGGCAACGACTTTTTCCGGGTCAAGGGGATGACGCTCACCCAGGGGCGCCTGCTCGATGAGCGGGACATTCGCAACCGGACGGCAGTCGCCGTGGTGGATGGCAAGACCATAGAGAGCCTGCTCGGCAAGGTGGACCCGGTCGGCCAGGTGGTGCTGGTCGGCACCCTGCCGGTGCGCATCGTGGGGGTGGTCACCCAGGAGACCGGCTTTGGCCGCAGCAGCCAGTCGGTCAATGTCTGGCTCCCCTACAGCGCCGTCATGAGCCGTCTCCTCTCCCAGCAGCACTTCACCCAGATCACCATCCGGGTCAAGGACGGCGTCCAGCCCGCCCTGGCCGAGCAGGCGGCAGTCGCCCTGCTGACCCAGCGCCACGGCGTGAAGGACTTCTTCACCTTCAGCAGCGACAGCATCGTCAAATCGGTGGAGAAGACCACCGCCACCCTGACACTGCTGGTCTCCGCCATCGCGGTGATCTCCCTCATCGTCGGCGGCGTCGGAGTGATGAACATCATGCTGGTCTCGGTGGTGGAGCGCACCCGGGAGATAGGGATCCGCATCGCCGTCGGCGCCCGCCAGTCCGACATACTGCAACAGTTCCTCATCGAGGCGGTGATGGTCAGCCTGCTGGGGGGGCTGCTCGGTATCGGCCTCGCCCTGCTCATCGGCGCTCTCTTCTCCCTGCTCGTGGAAAGCTTCCAGATGCGCTTCTCGCTCTTCTCCATCCTGATGGCCTTCGGGTGCTCCTCCCTCATCGGGATCCTGTTTGGTTACCTGCCCGCCCGCAATGCGGCCAGGCTCGATCCGGTGGAGGCACTGGCGAGGGAATGACGATGCACAACCTATCAAGGCTCGGGCTAAGCCTGATGCTCACCGCCAGCCTCGGTGCCTGCAGCCAGCAGAGCACCTATCACAGACCCGATCTCGACGTGGCGCCAGCATGGCAGCAGGAGAGCCGGGGTCTCACCGCGCAGCAGGCTGGCCCCTGGTGGCAGGGATTCCAGGATCCCGCGCTCGATCGCCTGGTCGAGGCGGTGCTGGCCGCCAACCCGGACATGCGGGTGGCCGGGCTCAAGCTCAAGAATGCCCTGCTCGGCGCCGATCTGGCTGACACCAACCTCACCCCCTCGGTCAGCGCCAATCTCGGGGCCAGCGGCACCAAGAACATGAAAGATGGCAGCGCCAGCAGCAACCTGGGCCCCTCCCTCATCCTCAGCTACGAGATGGATCTCTGGGGCAGACTGGCCGCGGCAAGGGATCAGGCGAGCTGGGAGGCACAGGCCAGCGAACAGGATCTGGCCGCCACCCGATTGCTGCTCATCGGCAAGACCCTGGAGCAATACTGGCAGCTGGCCTACCTCGGCTCGGCCATTACCCTGGGCACCCAGCAACTGGCCAATCTGGAGCGCATTGAGCGCCTGACCCGCGCCAAATACGAGGCGGGCGCCGTGACCCGACTCGATCTGGTACAGGCCAGCCAGCAGAAGGCAGGCAAGCAGGCGGAGCTCGCCACCCTCACCCAGCAGCGGGCACAGGCGGGCAATGCTCTTCGCCTGCTGCTGGGCCGCAGCAGCGGGCCGCTCGCTGACGCTCCCGACGCCCTGGTAATGGGCCCGATCCCGTCCCTGGCGGCCGGCATCCCAGCCGATGTGCTGGCCCGGCGGCCCGATGTGCGCGCCGCCGAACTCAGGCTGCGCAAGACTCTCGCGAGGGGAGACGAGATCCGCACCGGCTTTTATCCCACCCTGAGCCTGACCGGCGGTGCCAGCACCACCTCGGATACCCTGACCCAGGTGCTGCAAAATCCGGTTGGCACCCTGGGCGCCACGCTGGCGCTCCCTTTCCTCGAGTACAACAAGACCCGGCTCTCCATCGCCAGCGCCGACATCGACTACCAGATTGCCGAAACCGAGTTTCGCAAGCAGCTCTATACCGCGCTGCTGGAAGTGGAGGATGGCCTGGCCGCCCGTCAGCAAGGGGAACAGCGGCTGCGCTATCTGGAGCAGCAGAGGGCCTATGCCCGGGAGGCCGAGAGGCTGGCAGGCGCCCGTTTTCTGGCCGGTGCCACTGGGGTGCAACCCTGGCTGGATGAGCAGAACCGCCTGTGGGATGCCGAGCTCGCTCTGCTGGCACAGCAGCAGGCCCAGCTCAACAACATGGCAGGCATCTATCGGGCGCTGGGGGGAAGCGATCGAACCTGACCCAGGCAGAGTGTGTGGGATCGCGATGGACATCCAGAGGAGGTCAATCGCGACCCATTCTGCCCACAAACCAATTGATAATAGTTTTCATTTCATCAAGAATGGGCGCCATCATCAGCCAGGAGTATGCCCATGTCTCAACCCGCCCCGGCCAATCGCCCCCGCCTGCTCACCGTCAAGCATGTTCAGGATGTGAGCCCGCATCTGCGCCGAATCTGCCTGACCAGCCCCGAGCTTGTGGACTACCCCTTCAGCTGTGGCGGTGCTCATGTCAAGATCATGCTGCCCCGACCGGGTCAGCGCGAGATAGTGTTGCCCACCCCCACCGACAAGGGGCCTCGCTGGCTCGATCCCGCCCAGAAACCCGTCATTCGCACCTTCACCATACGCGCGTTTCGCCGAGAGGCGCTGGAGCTCGACATCGACTTCGCCCTGCACGGCGAGGCCGGCACCGCCAGTCGTTTCGCCCTGCACGCCAAACCGGGTGACAAGCTCGCCATCTCGGGCCCGGGCGGTCCCGACCCCATGCTGCAAACGGCCGAGCACTATTACATGGCGGGGGATCTCACCGCCCTGCCCGCCATCAGCGCCATGGTGGAGGTGATGCCGGCCCATGCCCTCGGCCATATCGCCCTGCTGGTCCCCCATCAGGACGACGTACAGGATCTGTCGCTGCCGGCCGGCGTCGACCTGCGCTGGTTCGTGGGCAATCCGGAGCAGGCCGCGACCCTGGTGGCGCATTTCACCGCCCAGCCTATGGTCGCCGAGGGGAGCTATTTCTGGTTTGGCGGGGAAGAGAGCCTGGTCGTGCCGCTGCGCCGCCACGTCAGACGCACCCTGAATGCCGAGCGCCAGCGGGTCTACGCAGTCCCCTACTGGCGCAGCGGCAAGGATGAAGACGCCTACCATCAGGACAGGCACGCCGTGATGGACAGCTGACCCCCTCTTTATCTGGTGACTGGCGGGCTTCTTCCCTCGGGGAAGCGGCCTGCTTTTGCTGCGGTTCCATCGCCATCGTTCTCTCTCCCCCCATCTTCGCCTGGCGATTTCATTGCACTTGCATTTGAGACAAACACCAAGATAATGACAATCATTCTCAACAACTGCGATAAGCCGTGAATCTGTCTGCTCCCAACAGGATGCCGCATACGGGTTCTCCATCGCACACATGCACAGCAAGGTAACTCCAGATGGCAGTTTTGAATTCGGTCATGCGCGCCTTCGCCATAGAGGCGCTACCCACCCCTGCCGAGCTGCTGGCGCAGCACCCCTGTCCGGCCGACATGGCCCGGCACATCGACAACCAGCGCCATCAGGCACGCCGGATCCTGGCAGGTGAAGACGATCGCCTGCTGGTCGTGATTGGCCCCTGCTCCATCCATGATCCCGTCGCGGCCCTGGACTATGCCGGACGGCTGGCACGACTCGCCACCGCCTATGAAGACAGCCTTCAGATAGTCATGCGAGCCTATTTTGAAAAGCCGCGCACCACGGTGGGCTGGAAGGGGCTGGTCTTCGATCCGCACCTGGACGGCAGCAACGACATCAATCGGGGATTGCATCTGGCACGCCAGGTGCTGCTCGACATCAATGGACTGGGGCTCGCCACCGCCACCGAATTCCTCGACACCACCAGCTTTCTCTATCTCGCCGATCTCGTCAGCTGGGGCGCCATCGGGGCACGCACCACTGAGTCTCAGGTCCACCGGCAATTGGCCTCCGCACTGCCCTGCCCCGTGGGATTCAAGAACGGTACGGACGGCAATATCCGGGTCGCCATCGATGCCATCCAGGCCAGTACCGCCTCCCATCTCTTCACCGCCCCCGGCAGCCAGGGCGGCATGGTGGTGATCAAGAGCGAAGGCAATCCCGACGGCCATATCATTCTGCGTGGCGGCACCCTGCCCAACTACCACCAGAGCGATGTGGCGGAGGCAGCAGACCGCCTCACCCGTCAGGGGCTCCCCTCTCGCCTGATGGTGGATTGCAGCCATGGCAACAGCCAGAAGCTGCACACGAACCAGCTGAAGGTCGCCAAAGAGCTCTGTCGCCAGCTGAGCGAAGGGAGCCAAGCCATCGCCGCCGTCATGGTCGAGAGCTTCTTGCTGGGAGGAAACCAGAAACCGGCTCCTCTGGGTGAACTGCAATACGGTCTGTCAGTGACCGATGCCTGCCTCTGCTGGGAAGAGAGTGAACACCTGCTTGCCATGCTGGCAGAGGCGGTCCAGGCCCGTCGCCGCACCCGGAGAAAATACACACACGCCGTTCAGTCTGCACTCGGACAACCCGTCATCTAGCATTCGGTTTATTTGTTTGCCACCAATCCGTGTCTGCCTCATCCGCACATTGTCCGGCATCGTGCGGATATATCGCAGAAGAGCGGTGTCAAACAGACCATAAATATAGGGGATAAATTAATAGGCGGTGGGCGTCATGCATCAGCATGAAAAAGAGACGGGCCGCTCAGGCATACAGATGAGGATCCACCGCCGCTATTTCATTCTGTCACAGCAGGTATCCATGATCGTTTCTCACAAGGGACGAAGAAACACGGGCTGTATGAGTCCTCAGTGCGTATAAGTGGCGAGGTGGCGTGGAAGATGATGCGCCAACTTTATTGGGCACATGATGGTTATGGCTATTCCAGACGAGGCTCTCCAATTAACCGGAGTAACCTGCGCAATTGGGTTTTACTGCGACATCCTCTGAACCCTGAAAATAATAATGCCGCCCTGCAGGCGGCATTATCGAGATCCGGATCCGGCGATCAGATCAGGAAATCGTTCAGATCCTTGCCCAGCGCAACTTGCTCGGCGATGGCCTTGGGCATACGACCCTGACCGGTCCAGGTCTTCTCCTGACCGTCTTCCTGGTACTTGTATTTCGCAGGACGTGGAGCACGCTTGCTCTTGGTGGTGCCCGCCGCAGCCGGAGCCGCCACGCTGCCGATCAGCTCACGGGGATCGATACCAGCCTGTTGCAGCATTTCGGTGAATTCATTCAGTTTGCGCTGACGCTCTTCCTGTTCGGCACGTTCCTGTTCAACGGACTCGGCACGCTCGTTATATACCAGGTCAAACTTTTCTTTCGCTTCTTGCAGTTGCTCAAACGGCAGTTCACGAATGGCAGCGCGCAAGCTGCGAATGTTCAGCAGAACCTTCAGAAACTCGTTCATTACTTCCTCACAGAATTATTTTTGTATGTCACAGGGATAACACGATTTGAGAGTAGCATGCCCATTGGATAACAACATAATGTTTTTATACCATCCGGCAGCGCTCTGACACCATATGGACATTATTCACCGTGGTTAATTCCCTGCCTGATACTTATTGGGAATACCCTCACGGACTTTATTTTCTATTTTCCCCGGTTAATCTCTGGTTCACCTCATCCGTTGCACACGCTGTTATCTCTTACCCGCGTCGCTCTGCGCCAGGTCATTTAGCAGCAGTGTCGGCACTTATTGTACAAATAGTGCGCTCATGGCCATGACCTTCGCGGACAATAAACCAGGTCCCGTGTCAGGATGCCCCTTGCGCCTGATCCTGTATCCAGCGGATGAATGCCTGGATCTTGGGACACTGGCGGTGAGGGAGGGTCGCCAGGTAATAACGCGGCTCGCAGCGCACCGCCATGTCCGGGAAGGGCATCACCAGCGCTCCGCTCGCCAGCGCCTGGCTTGCCAGTTGCCTGCGCCCCATGGCGACACCGGCGTGGTGGGTGGCGGCAAGGATCGCCAGATCCGCTCGATCAAATCCCATGTGTGATGCGCAAGTCTCCAGGGAGAGATGCCAGTGACTCCCCCAGGTGCGCCACTCGTCGCTGTCGGTGTCCTGGCCCCAGGCCTGCCTGTCATGGAGCAGGCGGCACTGCTGCAGATTCCTCACCTCCCCCATCAGACCGTGGTCGCTGGCGTATTGCGGGCTGCACACCGGCACCATGTATTCATCCATCAGGGGGTGGATGGCCAGGCCCGTCGGGGTTCTGGCATCGAAGTTGAGGGTCAGATCGATGCCGTAGCCGTGCAGGTTTATGTGCTCGTTGCCCGTCAGCAGGTTGAGCTCGATGTGAGGATGCAGACGGGAAAAATCGGCGAGCCTTGGCACCAGCCAGCACTGGGCGATGGAGGGGCGCGAGTGCAGCGTCAGGGAGCCCGACAACGCCTGCTCCCTGATCTCCAGCACCTCCTGATTGATGAACTCCAGGGAGGAGGTGAGGGCCCAGAAGATGCGCTGCCCCTCCGTGGTCAAGGCCACCTTGCGGTGAAAGCGCTGGAACAGCAAAAACCCGAGCGCCTCTTCCAGGGCCGAGATGCGGTGGCTCACCGCGCTTGGGCTCAAGGAGAGCTCGTCGGCGGCGAGCGCAAAGGAGCCGTGGCGGGCCGCCGCCTCGAAGGTGTGGAGCCTGGCTAGCTGATGGCTGCTGAGCAGCTTGCTCCTCACCCCTGGGTGCTCATCGCGTTGCATGGTTGGGCCTCCCTCTCTTTTATCTGGCAGATGATACCAGAAGGGCGAGGTTTGCATTCACCAGGAAGACTCAACTCACCCGTATGCGAAGACACAACAGGGTAGATGACCATTTGCATCAACTGGGCTCATCCAAGCCACGCGTTTTATCATTTGTCACGGCAACGCTGGTGCCATTCAATGGGATGATTCCGTCACCACCCCGAGAGGCTTTCATGACACACACCGACATTGCCGGGCTCATCGCCCGCTTCCCCCTGCTCGAACCGCTGATCGCCCTCACCCCTGTGACCTGGTTCAATCCGGGGGCCACCTCCCTCGCTGAAGGGTTGCCCCATGTGGGGCTCACCCGGCACGATGTGGCCGCCGCCTCCGCCCGGCTCGCCCGCTTCGCCCCCTACCTGTGCGAGGCCTTCCCCGAAACCCGCGCCAGCCACGGCATCATCGAGTCCGGGATCGCCGCCATCCCGACCCTGCAGGGGACCCTCAATGGGCGCTATGGCGTCGAACTCACCGGCAGGTTGCTGCTCAAACAAGACAGCCACCTGCCCATCTCCGGCTCCATCAAGGCGCGCGGCGGCATCCACGAGGTGCTGGCCCATACCGAACATCTGGCCATCCAGGCTGGGCTGCTGCGCGAGACGGATGACTATCGCACGCTGTTCTCGGACGAGTTCCGCCACTTCTTCAGCCAATACAGCATTGCGGTGGGGTCGACCGGCAACCTCGGCCTCTCCATCGGCATCATGAGCGCCCGCCTCGGCTTTCGCGTCACCGTCCACATGTCCGCCGATGCGCGGGAGTGGAAGAAGCAAAAGTTGCGCGAACATGGCGCCATCGTCGTGGAATATGCTGACGATTACGGGGTGGCGGTGGAGCAGGGGCGCAAGGAGGCCGAACGCGATCCCACCTGCTTCTTCATCGATGACGAGCACTCTCGCACCCTGTTCCTCGGCTATGCGGTGGCGGGCGAGCGGGTGAAAAAGCAGTTCGACGAGATGGGCATCAGGGTGGACGCCGACCATCCGCTCTTCGTCTACCTGCCTTGCGGCGTCGGCGGTGGCCCGGGCGGAGTGGCCTTTGGTCTCAAGCTGGCGTTCGGGGACAACGTGCACTGCCTGTTCGCCGAACCTACCCACTCCCCCTGCATGCTGCTCGGGGTCCACACCGGGTTGCACGATGCCATTGCGGTGCAAGACCTTGGCATCGACAACCTCACCGCCGCCGACGGCCTCGCGGTGGGACGCGCCTCCGGTTTTGTCGGCCGCGCCATGGAACGCCTGCTTGCGGGCTTCTACACCCTGAGCGATCAGGAGATGTACGACCTGCTGGGGCTCCTGGCCCGGGATGAAGAGATCCGGCTCGAGCCCTCGGCACTGGCGGGCATGGCAGGCCCCTGGCGAGTGGCCGCCAACCTTGAGTGGCAGAGTGGGCAGGGACTGGATGCTGCCAAGATGGCCGGGGCCACCCACCTGGTGTGGGCCACCGGCGGCGGCATGGTGCCCGCCGAGGAGATGGAGAAATACCTGGCCTGCGCCCGGATCTGATCTTTTTTTCGCCCCCGTGACCCGCCGACCTGGCGGGTTTTTCTGCTGCGAGATCAGCATGATGGCACCTCAGCCCTCGCCCCCATGACACAGACGGCCAGACTGCTGGACAGCCTGATTTGTCATCCAGCCCCACCGACTGGTTATTTTGTGATACGATAGAGACCGTTTTTTGACATCTGCGCCCCGTTGTCCCCTTTTTCCGGTGAGATAACCACCGGTTCCGGCGACCAACACCTGCCGGGCGCAGCACAACATGTGCCCAGTTCGAATCGCTCCTGCGCGACCTTGATGCCAGGAGCACTCCCCTCTGGGCACCTTAGATAAGGAGATCGGGCGATGAAACAATATCAAAGCTGGTTGGGACAATATCTGATGAGCCGCCGTGACGGAGACCACGCCATGGCATCCGAGCTCGCCAGCTCCATCTGCGAATTCTGGCAGGCCCGTGGAGATGAGGCCGAGACCAGCAAATGGCAGCAGATCTACGAGCAGCACGTGGAAAAAACCACCTGACGACCTGCTCTCCTCCATAAAAAAACCGGCGCTCATGGCGCCGGTTTTGCATTTCAACGACCCGGATCACATCTGGTCGATCATGTCTTGGGCGAACTGGGAGCAGGAACGCAGGGTGGCGCCTTCCATCAGACGCTCGAAGTCATAGGTGACGGTCTTGTTGGCGATGGCCGCTTCCATCCCCTTGACGATGAGGTCAGCCGCCTCGGTCCAGCCCAGGTGGCGCAGCATCATCTCGGCAGAGAGGATGAGGGAGCCCGGGTTGACCTTGTCCTGGCCAGCGTATTTCGGCGCGGTGCCGTGGGTGGCTTCGAACAGGGCAACGCCATCGCCGATGTTGGCGCCCGGCGCGATGCCGATGCCGCCGACCTGGGCCGCCAGCGCGTCGGAGATGTAGTCGCCGTTGAGGTTCATACAGGCAATGACGTCATACTCGGCCGGACGCAGCAGGATCTGTTGCAGGAAGGCATCGGCGATGACGTCCTTGACCACGATGGTCTTGCCGGTTTTCGGGTTCTTGAAGGAGCACCAGGGGCCGCCGTCGATGAGCTGGGCATCGTACTCTTTCTGGGCCAGGGCATAGCCCCAATCCTTGAAGGCACCTTCGGTGAACTTCATGATGTTGCCCTTGTGCACCAGGGTCACGGAGTCGCGATCGTTGTCGATGGCGTACTCGATGGCGGCACGGACCAGACGCTCGGTACCGGCCTTGGACATGGGCTTGATGCCGATGCCGCAGGACTCGGGGAAGCGAATTTTCTTCACGCCCATCTCGTTTTGCAGGAAAGCGATCACCTTCTTGGCTTCATCGCTGTCCGCCTTCCACTCGATGCCGGCGTAGATGTCTTCGGCGTTCTCGCGGAAGATCACCATGTCGGTCAGCTCGGGGTGCTTGACCGGGCTCGGGGTCCCTTCGTAGTAACGGACCGGGCGCAGACAGACGTAGAGATCCAGCTCCTGGCGCAGGGCCACGTTGAGGGAGCGAATACCGCCGCCGACCGGGGTGGTCAGCGGGCCCTTGATGGCCACGCAGTATTCACGAATGAAATCCAGGGTTTCGGCCGGCAGCCAGGCACCTTCGCCATAGACATGAGTCGATTTCTCGCCGGTATAGATCTCCATCCAGGCGATCTTGCGCTCGCCTTTGTAGGCTTTCTCGACCGCAGCATTCACCACATTCAACATGGCCGGGGTCACGTCCACACCGATACCATCCCCTTCGATAAACGGAATGATGGGGTTGTGGGGAACCTGCAGCTTGCCGCTGGCATCGACTGTGATTTTCTGGCCCTGGGTCGGGATAACTACTTTGCTTTCCATCGGCATCTCCTAACTTCCGTTTGTTATCAATCTGATCGTTGCGCGCGGCCATCTTAAGCCCATCCATTTGCATAATCAAATAGCGGGCGTGCATGTCAGACCATAGTCGGGGAGTGGATCACAGTGCGCCTGAGGATCCCCTCCTCCCTCGCCGCCCTCTGGTCCTGACGAGGCGCAGGCCCCGTCCATCCGGGCCTCTTCCTCTAGTGATGACAGCGTCTTCCTGCCCTCGCCGCCCCGAAGGCGCCACTCCCCCAAATCCCGTTCGCCTTTACATCGTCGTAACCCCTTTGGCGAGGCAAGGCGCGCCGGGGGACAGGCTGCCGGATCCGGACTAGGCTGTGTTCTTAAAGTGATGAAGATATAATCTCACATCTTCTCAACAGCTTAAGATCCATTCCGTGTCCCGCCGTTATCAGCTGACTGATGCACAATGGGGGCTTATCGAGCCCCAGTTTCCTTCTCGAAGCCTGATCGGGCGCCCTACCCGTGAACCGCGCCAAGTGCTCGATGGCATTCTCTGGATACTCCACACCGGAGCTCCTTGGCGAGACCTTCCAGAACGTTTCGGACCATGGAATTCGGTCTACAACACCTTCCGGCGTTGGCAGGATGCAGGCCGGATTGATGCCATTCTGGAAGCGCTGCAACTCAAGCTCAATGAAGAAGGGCTCATCGATTTCGACCTGTGGTGCCTGGACGGCTCCAATGTCAGAGCATCCAAAGATGCTGCCGGTGCACGTAAAAAAACACCTCAATGAATCAAGCCCTTGGCCGTTCGCGGGGAGGTTTCGGCAGCAAAATTCACTTGGTCACGGACGGTCATGGCTTACCACTGAGCTTCTGCCTGTCACCGGGGCAATCAGCAGAAATCAGCTATGCAACAAGCGCGTTGGCCATGGCGAGGATACCAACGTCATCAGGTCGCTACCGAACACGGCCAGCGCATCTTGCCGCAGACAAGGCCTATAGCAGCAAAGCCTTTCGAGCCGAGCTACGGCGGAGAAGGATAAAAGCGGTCATTCCGCAACGCAGCGACCAGCAACGGCGCCATAAGGGGCGTCCATTGGTACTGGACAAGGTGCATTACCGCAGGCGCAATGTCGTGGAGCGGTGCTTCGGTTGGTTGAAGAAGTTTCGCCGGTTTTCAACGAGATATGAAAAGCTAGCCAAGAGTTTTGCAGCCTTTATCAAACTGGCTTTCTGCCTTCGCTACTTGCGCGAGTTATGTGTGGACAGAAAACCAGCATTTTGAGAACACAGCCTAGGGGCATATGAATATCCGCCTAAAAATAAATCATTTTTGTACCATGGGTCTTTTTCATCATTAATGAGAGTTTTATGAAGGTTTAGTAAATTTTCATGTAGATTTGATTCAAATTCAGAATATCGACGCTTGCAAGGGTGAAAGTTATCAAAAAATGAATCTGTTTTGGCTTTTCTATATGCCAGATATAAATCTGACAATGTGATAAATTCTTTTTCAAATATTATTGGCATAATAATTCAATTCTGTTTAGTGTGTTTTGTTTATGCTATAAACATAGCGATTAGATTTTCATTGTTTAATGAGAACGGGTCGTAAGTTCAATTAATGAAGCGTACTAGGCATTAGATAAATCAGGTTACATCGCAATTAAATATACACTATCGATCTTTCAATATAAGGCTATTCCCAAAAGACACATGGAGCTGTTAATTGGCCTCGGGGCTGAAGGTTCGGGGTTGCCCCCTGTTGTTCGCCGAGGTGAGTCCGTTTGTCCAGGCCGCGAGGCAGGACGCCGAGCGAGCGCCGCTGGGCCAGGGATGGCCCATCGGCGCGTGCCGTGGGACAAACGGATGAACCGAGGGCACCCGACGTAGGAGGGCGAACAAGTGGGGGTGGCCTTTCTTTTGGTGACTTTTCTTTGGCCACGCAAAGAAAAGTCACTCGCCAAGCCGCGTAGCGGCGGCGAAACCCCGTCGAGGACGGAGTCCTCGTGTCCTGCATGGCGAAGCCGTGCTATTGAGGCGTGGGGCGGCATTCGCCAAGCAATGCCGTTACCCACCCCTCACCCTAGCCCTCTCCCCCAAGGGGAGAGGGGACAGAGCCGAAACCCCGTCGAGGGCCGCGCCCTCGTGTCCTGCGCGGTGAAGCCGTGCCATTCACACGTGGGACGACATTGCACCAGGTAATGAGGTTACCGACCCCTCACCCTAGCCCTCTCCCCCAAGGGGAGAGGGGACAAAGCCGAAACCCCATCGAGGACGGAGTCCTCGTGTCCTGCACGGCGAAGCCGTGCCATTCACACGTGGGGCGGCATTCGCCAGGCAATGACGTTACCGACCCTCACCCTAACCCTCTCCCCCAAGGGAAGAGGGGATCAAACCGAAGTCGCTGAGGCTGGCGGGCGAAACCCCGTCGAGGATGGAGTCCTCGTGTCCTGAATGGCGAAGCCGTGCCATTGAGGCGTGGGGCGGCGTTCGCCAGGCAATGACGTTACCGACCCCTCACCCTAACCCTCTCCCGCAAGGGGGGAGGGGATCAAACCGAAGTCTCCGGGCTGGCGGGCGAAACCCCGTCGAGGGCCGCGCCCTCGTGTCCTGCACGGCGAAGCCGTGCTATTGAGGCGTGGGGCGGCATTCGCCAGGTAATGACGTTACCGACCCCCTCACCCTAACCCTCTCCCCCAAGGGGAGAGGGGATCAAGCCGAAGTCGCCGAGGTTGGCGGGCGACGTTCCGTCGAGGGCTGCGCCCTCGTGTCCTGCGCGGCGAAGCCGTGCCATTGAGGCGTGGGGCGGCATTCGCCATGCAATGACGTTACCGACCCCTCACCCTGACCTTCTCCCCCAAGGGGAGAGGGGATGGTTACCGCGGACGATTACGCTTCGCTAATCGACCCTACCGACCCTACAGGCGTAGCAATGCCAAATGACGGCGAGTGACCCCTCACCCTAACCCTCTCCCGCAAGGGGCGAGGGGATGGTGACCGTGGGTGAATACGCGGCAGGAATCGACGCGGCACCCAAGGGCGAGGGCAGGGTTGTGCCCCTGTGTTTCGCATGGCGACGCCGCTTGGGGTCCGGTTATGCCAAAATGTGAACAAATCGATCTTTCCCCCGGTCAATCGCGGTCTGCCGCTTGTCGGGCCCGCCCCGAGTTGGCTAAGGTAGTCGCCCATCAGATGCACGCAGTAGTGGAGGTAGGCATGGATAAAATTTTGCTGGCGCTCTCGGAGCAGATGATAAACGCGCGGGATCTGGAGAGCCTGACCCGCCCCTTGCTGGAGATGCTGGCGTCGGTGACCGGGCTGGAGTCGACCTATCTCACCGAGATTGACCTCGGGCAAAGCACCCAGCATGTCCGTTATGCCCGCAATGTGGCCGGGCTGCAGATCCCCGAGGGGATGACGGTGGAGTGGAGCGATACCCTGTGTCGCCGTGCCATCGACGAAGAGATTGGTTACACCGATGACGTCGCCGCTCTGTGGGGGGACTCCCAGGCGGCCAGCGAGCTCGGCATTCGCTCCTATCTGAGCAGCCCGGTGCGCACCTCGACCGGCTCCCTCTATGGCACCCTGTGCGGCGCCAGTACCGAACAAAAACCCGCGGTGGCGGGGGCGCAGCAGCTCATCGCCTTCTTCGCGCACCTGATTGCCGAACAGGTGGAGCGGGAGCAACTGCTGCGGCAATTGCAGCAGGCCAACGACGAGCTCTCGCGCCTGGCCCTCTCCGATCCCCTCACCGGGCTCCCCAACCGCCGCGCCCTGATGCTGGAGCTCACCCGCTTGTTCTCCCTGTCGGAGCGGGCGGGGCATCCGGTGCTCATCGCCTTTGTGGATCTCGATGGCTTCAAGGCCATCAACGACGAGTATGGCCACGAGGCGGGGGACAGGCTGCTCACCGCCATGGCGCGGCAACTGAGCGAGACCCTGCGTGGCGGCGATCTGCTGGCCCGCTTTGGGGGGGACGAGTTCGTGGCCGTGGGCATGGGGCCTTTCCCGGACGCCGACACGCTGGACGGGGCGGTGGCGGCGTTTCGCCAGCGCCTGTTCGAGCACAGCGTGCTGTCACTGCCGGTGGGGGACAAGGTGATCCATTATCCCGGTGCCAGCGTGGGGGCGGTGGCCGTGATGCCGGCCGAGGTCAGCGTCGAGGAGGCGCTGAACCGGGCCGATGCGAGCATGTATGCGGTCAAGCGCCAGCGCCGGGCCGCAGGGGAGGGCGGTAACCCGCCCCCTTCCAGTCAGGTGTCTGCCCCGCGATAGGAGCGGGGCGGGTTGAGAGGGCACAGGGGGGCGTGTCCACCCGGGTGCCAGTCTGTTTTCCCTTTTATCAGTTCGGAGCCCATACCATGGTTCATCTTCTTGCCCGCCGTGTGCGCGCCCTGGCCGGGCGGGCGGCCACCCTGGTGGCCGGACTCTGCGAGTTTCAGCAGCGCATCTGGGTGGTCAGCATCGTCAAGGAGTCCTACACAGATACCTTCGTGGTCAACGAAGGGGGCTTTGAGGAGCCCTTGCAATGGATGCGCCGCAAGGGCTACAGCGCCGAGATGCTGGCCAGGGTGGAGGCCATGGCCCGATCCCAGGTGCTCCAGCTCGAGTGCGCCGGGCAGCATCACCGTCTGATGCGGGTGAAATAGGGGCGAAGCCGCCCCCGGATGGCCTGGGCGGCACCGCCGCCCGGGTGTTGACCACATATCCTGCCGCCCTCTTCGTGTCAGACGGGGCAAATGGGTCGCCAGTTATGATTTTTCCGTGGTTCTCTCCGGTTTCAGACCGCCTGAGTAGACGCAAATCGCGGAGTTGTAGCTGTTGAAGGTGACCGCGTAGTTGAAATCGCAGAAATAGGCCGGGTGCTTGGTGGCGACAATGTCCCCCGCCTTGCACTTGTCCTGCATCCCCTCCACCAGGGTGTCGTTGTTTGACCCGAGACAGGCCTTGCCGGTGGTCTTGTCACCGCCGCAGGCCATCAGAAGGGCGCAGACCGAGAGACTCATCAACCATTTCGCTGTGTTGTGCATGTGTGTTCCCAAGAGATCGGAGAGATGGCGGGGAAGGGCGTGAGCGCGGCGCTGCCCGATGAAGGCGGTCGGTGGGCACGCTGCCGCCCCTGACTGTCGCTGCCACCGTGCGCCCTGCCCCTTGCCGTGAAAAAGGGGCCAACAGGCTCCTGCGCCCTATATTACGGACCCAGGACGGTCTGCGTCACCCCTTGTCGTTGCAAGTGGCGAACATTAAACGGGTTTCGTGCGCTGGCTCAAAGGCGGGCCGGGGCCTTGGCGGCCCCGGCGGGGGAAGGGGTCAGGGGGAGGGGAAGTATTTGTGCTGGAGCTGCTGGAAGTCGCTGCTGGCCAGCACCTGGGTCAGGCCGAGCTGGAACTCCCTGACCAGGGCATCGTCCACCGGGTGGCTGAAGGCGAAGCAGTACTGCTCGGAACTCAACATCCAGCGCACCTCGAACTGGGCAGGATCCAGCTGCTGGGTCTTGATGAGATCCAGCAGGGTGGACTTGTTGCTGGAGACCAGATCGACCCGGCCCGAGGTGAGCATGCGCAGGGCCTGGGAGAGGCGGTTGGCGGTCATGATCTTCTGCTCGTCGAAGCCTGCGTTGAGCAGCAGTTGCTCCCCCACGTCGGATCGCACGGCGCCTATGGTGTAGCGCTGGGCTTCTTCCAGCCTGGTCAGGGTCAGGGGGCGACTGGCGAGCCCCATCAGCACTATCTCGGCATAGCCGATGGGGCAGGCCCACTTGAACAGGGGATTGCGCGCCTCGGTGCGGGCGGTGGAGAAGAGCACCACATTGGGTTTCTGGGTCAGCAGGTAGTAACCCCTGGCCCAGGGGAGGATGCTGACGGGCTGGACAGGGGTGCCGGTCTTTTGCCACACCAGGTGCAGCAGGTCGATGGCAAAGCCGGTCGGGGCGCCATCCTCCCCGGTGAAGTTGTAGGGTTTGTACTCTTCTGTGAGGTAGTGCAGGCTGGCGAGCGCCGGGCTGGCCTGGGTCGCGGGAGTGCCCCAGACCATGGCCGCGAGGCGGCGCAGGCGACCAGTCTGCGAAGGGGGACTGCAATGTCTATGTTCATCCTGACCGTCCTGCTGCCGAGTGCCCAGTTTCAAGTGTTGCCAAGTCACGGCGTTTCGCCACCCGGCGAAGACGTTATCCGCTGGGGGCCGTCATCATCTTGCCACTCACAACCGGGTCGGCGCCCCCTTTTTACCAGGCCGGACGGGGGTGACCCAGGGGGGTGAACGCTTCGTCCCTCAGCCCTACCAGCAGGGTGCTGCCATCCTCTTGCAGACGAAACTCGCCGTAGCGGGCCGACTCATACTGATCTCCCGTGCCCTCTTCGAAGAAGAAGGCGTCAGGCCCGATAAACCACTGGCCGTCGCGCTGGCGCACCTTGAGCAGGCGCTCCCCCGGGCCCGGGGCCTCGGGCTTGCCCCCTTCCACCCAGTGCACCACCTGATGTTCATCCAGGCGAACGACCAGGGTGTGGGGGCCGGCGGCGGCCTGGCGGCCCGCCAGCTGGCGGGCGAGGGCGTAGTTCAGGCGCATGTAGTCCCCCTGCATCAGGGAGCGGGGGTCGACCGGTGCCAGCTCGATCAGCACCACCTCCCCCTGGCTCATGGCGTGCTCGAAGCGCCAGACGGTGGCGTTGATGCCGGCGAGCAGGGCAAGACCGGTCAGCAAAAAGGCGAGGCGTCTCATGAGGGGCTCCTGTGGTGAAGGTGCTTGAGCCACTGACGGGTACCGAGCAGCAGGGCCCCCGAGGCGAGCAGCAGCCAGGACTTGGTCATCAGGGTCAGCCCCAGATCGTAGTAATAGAGGGAGCCAAAGCCGAGCAGCAGCAGGCCTGCCAGGGTCATCAGGGCCAGGCTGCCGGCGTAGAAGCCGAGCACCAGCACCAGGGCGCCAGCCCCCATGCCGGGAATGATGGCGCTGATCACCACCAGCGGCAGCCCGTAGCGCAGCGGCAGCCTGAGGCGAACCATGACCGCGAGCAGCAGGGCTGCGCAGAGCAGGGGATTGAGCCAGAGGGGCAGGCGGGAGCTGCCGAGCTCATTGAGCACGCTGGTGCCTCCCTCCCACAGGGGGTGGTGCAGCCGTCCCAGCACCAGCAGGGAGAGTGCCAGCCCCAGGGTGAGGGATTCATAGAGCAGATGGCGGGCGGGATCGCGCTCCGCCTGCAGCCAGCACAGGGCGACGGCGCCCATCACCAGCGGCAGGGCCAGCAGGTGCAGGCCGAGGCAGGCGAGGGCGAGGGTGAGCAGGATGGCGGCGGCGAAGCTGTGGAACAGCCTGATCAGCCAGTGCTCGAACAGGGCGGCCACCCCGAGGGAGAAGGCGGTCAGACCGAACCAGAGACACGCGACGTTCAGATCCAGCCTGTCCAGCAGGCCGTAGAGCAGCCAGGCATCTGCCGCCAGCGCCAGCGCCAGCACGAACTGATCCCAGAGATCGCTGCGGGTCGCCATGCGGTTGAGACCGAGGGCGGCGGCCATCAGCACCATCCCCATGGTGAGGGCGTTGTTGGGGTCGCGGGTCAGCTGCTCGAAGGCCATGAAGAGGAAGAAGAGCAGGAAGAGGGCGGCTATCCAGCCCACCATGCCGAGCAGAAAACGGCCCGACCAGTGGGGCTGTTCATCCCGGGGGGCATCCCCTTCCACAAGTTGGGCTGCACGCAGGCGCTCCCAGGGGGTGAGATCAGACATGCTGCCTCCGTTGTTGTTGCAGCCAGCGGCTGGCCATCACCGACAGGCCGATGGTGATGAGGGCCAGCAGCAAAAAGCCGTTCATGTCCGGCTCCATCCACTTGCCAAGGGCCGCGAGGATGACGGCGATAAGGCTCAGGCACCCCATGGTGAGCCCGGCGATGAACCTGTGGTGCCAGCGCAGGTAGGCGGCGCCGAGCCAGGCGAGCCAGGCAGGCCAGACCCAGGGAGAGGCGGCATCGAACAGGGCCAGCAGGGTGAGGAGGGTGATGCCGAGCCCCGCGGCCAGCCCCGCGAGCCAGGAGGGCATCAGGGCGTAGCGGGCGGGCACCAGGATGAGCAGACCCCAGAGGGCGGCGTTGAGCAGGGTCAGGCACCAGCCGAGGGCCTCCTCGTTGAAGGAGAAGAAGAGATCGAGAAGGCCGAGCCGCCAGTAGAGCACCAGGGCGAGCTGACCGAGCAGCCAGGCCAGGGTCCAGAGCAGCGGGCTTCTGCCAAGGGCCGCCAGCGGTAGCAGCATCAGGGCCCAGGTGGCGAAGAGCTGCCAGGGGTCGGCGCCGGTCTGGTAGGTCTGGCCCACCAGGGCGAGCAGGGCGCCGAGGTTGAGGGCCAGGGCCAGCAGCAGGGCCTGGCGCGGGGTGTCACTCATGGGTTTTCGCCAGAGCACTAGGAGCATGGCGAGCAACGGCAGCTCCAGCAGGGCGAGACGTGAGAGGCGCCCCAGGGCCTGCCAGTTGAAGGCGACGAAGAAGACGAGGCCGGCGCCAAGGCAGAGGCAGCCGAGCCAGAGCAGCAGCCTGTCGAACAGCCACTGCCAGCGGGCAGGGCCGGGGGGCAGATCGCACAGGGCCAGGGCGGCAGGCAGCGAGGCCCGTGGCAGGCGGCCGCGCCTGACCCAGTCGAGCAGGGTCTGTCTTGAGGTGAGGTGCATGGGGGCTCCTGAAGCCGTGATGCCTGAAAGATAAGGCATTATGGCACGGCGCCGCGTCTCGGGGCAGGGGCGCCGTCGGCGCTGCGACACAGGTCGCGGCACGGGGCCATGTCTTTGCACTAAAAAGGCCCCCGCCGTGAGGAGGGGGCCTGAAGGACGTCCGGGGCGGCGGTGGCGATCAGTGCTCACGCTGATCCCCCGCCGGCTTCTATGGAGGTCAGGCGAAGATCAGGGTGGAGATGCCAAGCCCCGCAAAGAGGATGGCGCAGGCAATGCGGATCCCCTTGAGGGGGAGCTTGTCGGCCCCGAGCTTGCCGAGCAGCACCACGGGCACGTTGGCCAGCATCATGCCGAGGGTGGTGCCGGTGATCACCTGGATCAGGGAGTCGTACTTGGCTGCCAGCAGCACGGTGGCTATCTGGGTCTTGTCACCGATCTCGGCGATGAAGAAGAGCACGAAGGTGGCCATGAAGGGGCCGTACTTGTCCAGGGAACTCTCTTCATCGTCCATCTTGTCCGGCACCAGGATCCAGGCGGCCATGGCGATGAAGGCGCCAGCGACCAGCCAGGTCATCACCTTGGGATCCATCCAGCGACTGATGAATTCCCCTATCCAGGCGGCCCCTGCGTGGTTGAGCAGGGTGGCAGCCAGCATGCCGGCGATGATGGGCCAGGGTTTGCGAAAACGACAGATGAGCAACAGGGCCAGCAGCTGTGTCTTGTCGCCGATCTCGGCGATGGCAACGCTGATGGTGGAGGTTAACAAGGCTTCCATAAAAATGACCGGGGGACGGAATTGTTATAAACCAAAGACAAGCCTGCGCCATCCGTCCCCGGTTTTGGCACTGGCCCGTCAAAGGTCTTGTCAAATCCGGCATTGCCCGGATCACCCTGACCATGGTGAGTTGGCACCAAGTATGTTGATCAGGATCGCGCACGAAACGGGTCCGTGTCGAGACTACTCCCCCTCGATGGGAGCGGGCATTCTAGGGAAAAAACCCCGGTGAGGCAAGGCGCGGGATGGGGAATTATCCCCCCACCAGCTTGACCTGAAAGCCGGCCTTCTCCAGTTCGGCCTTGATAAGATCCCGTTTGTCCCCCTGGATCTCGATGATCCCCTCCTTGAGACCGCCGCCGGTACCGCACTTCTTCTTGAGCAGGGTGGCGAGGGCCTTCTGCTGGTCGACGGGAACGCCGTGGATGCTGATGACCCCGGCCCCCTTGCGTCCCTTGGTCTCGCGGCGGATGCGCACGACCCCGTCGGCGGGGAAGGGGGAGGCGTGCTGGGCAGGGGCGGATTCCTTGATCATGCCGCCGTCCGTGCTGTAGACCAGGCGGCTGTTGTTGTCGTGACTCATGGCAATACTTTATCGGTTAGCTAAGCGGAGTTTGATTTTACGCAAATAAATGTTGAGGGCACAGCTTATAATCCCCCCATTAAAAGCGAATTATTCTTGTTTAACTTCAGGAGCCCGTCATGGTACTCACAGAGCTGTCGCCGGGACAGAGCGCTCGCATCACGCACATGAACCACCTTGGCCGCGCCTTGCGGCGCAAGCTGATGGTGATGGGGCTGCTGCCCCAGACCGAGATCCTCTATCTGCGGGCCGCCCCCCTGGGGGACCCGCTCCAGATCCAGTGCCAGGGTATCTGCCTCTCCATGCAGCGGAGTCTGGCCCAGCAAATCGAGGTGGAGCCGGTATGAGCTACAACCTGGTCACAGTGGGCAATCCCAACAGCGGCAAGACCTCCCTGTTCAACGCCCTGACCGGCTCCCGCCAGCAGGTGGGGAACTGGAGCGGGGTCACCGTCGACAAGAAGATGGGGGCCTTTGCTGCCCGCGGGCAGGAATACACCCTGGTGGACCTGCCCGGCATCTATGCCCTGGCCAACCAGGAGGCGAGCCTGGACGAGCAGATCGCCAGTCGCTTCGTCCAGCGCCAGCAGCCGGATCTGCTGCTCAACGTCATCGATGCCGCCAACCTGGAGCGCTCCCTCTACCTCACCCTGCAACTGCGGGAGCTGGGGCTGCCCATGGTGGTGGTGCTCAACAAGATGGATCTGCTGCAAAAGCGGCGCATCACCATCGACGAGGCCTTGCTCGCCAAGGCGCTGGGGTGCCCCGTGGTGTCGCTCTCGGCCCACAATCGCCAGCAGGTGGCGGCCTTCAAAGAGGGGATCCACCAGTTTATCGGCCAGTCCCAGCCCGCCCTGGTGCTCGACTACGGTCAGCCCCTCGAGGGAGACATCGCCGAGCTGGAGACTCTGCTCGCCCCTCATCATCTGCATCGCCGTGGTCGCGCCCTGCGCCTGCTGGAGGAAGACATCGCCATGCAGGAGACCCTGGCTGCGGGGCAGCAAGCGGCGGCCGACAACGTGGTGAGCCGCGCCCACCACGCCCAGGACATCGACCTGCAACTCGCTGATTTGCGCTACGGCCATATCCACCACTGGTGCCAGCAGGCGTGCCGTCATCAGGACAAGCTCACGGTCGCCCAGAGCGAACGGCTGGACAGGGTGCTGCTCAACCGCTGGGTGGGCATCCCCTTCTTCCTGCTGGTGATGTACCTGATGTTCATGTTCGCCATCAAGGTGGGCAGCGCCTTCATCGACTTCTTCGACATCCTCGGGGGGGCCCTCTTCGTGGACGGGGTGCACCACCTGCTGGGGCTGATGAGTGCCCCCGACTGGCTGGGGGCCGTGCTCGCGGACGGCGTGGGTGCCGGTTTGCAGACGGTGGCGACCTTCATCCCCGTGGTGGGCTGCCTCTTTCTCTTCCTCGCGGTGCTGGAGAGCTCCGGCTATCTGGCCCGCGCCGCCTTCGTGGTGGACGCCCTGATGCGTCGCCTCGGCCTGCCCGGCAAGGCCTTCGTCCCCATGCTGATGGGCTTTGGCTGCACCGTGCCCGCGGTGATGGCGACTCGCACCCTGGGGTCGGAGCGCGAGCGGCTGATGACCTCGGCCATGGCACCCTTCATGTCCTGCGGTGCCCGTCTCCCGGTCTACGCCCTGTTCGCGGTGGCCTTCTTCCCCGAGTCGGGGCAGAACCTGGTGTTCGGTCTCTATCTGTTCGGCATCCTGGTGGCGGTGCTCACCGGCCTCTTCCTGCGCAGCACCCTGCTGCCGGGCAAGAGCGACTCCATGGTGATGGAGATGCCCGATTACGAGTGGCCCCGTCCGGTGGACGTGGGGCTGCGCACCTGGCAGAAACTCAAGGGCTTCATCTTCGGCGCGGGCAAGACCATCGTCCTGATGGTGGCGGTGCTGAGCGTGCTCAACTCCCTCGGCACCGACGGCAGCTTCGGCAACCAGGATCAGGAGAACTCGGTGCTGAGCAAGCTGAGCCAGTCCGTGACCCCGGTGCTGCATCCCATAGGCGTGCGGGACGACAACTGGCAGGCCACGGTGGGTATCCTCACCGGCATCTTTGCCAAGGAGGCGGTGGTCGCTACCCTCAACAGCCTCTACGCCGGCGGCGCCGGTGATGAGGAGGAGAGTGAATACTCCCTGCTGGGCAGCCTGAAAGCGGCGCTGGCCACCATTCCCGCCAACCTGGCGGACATCGACCCCGCCGATCCCATGGGGATCAAGGTGGGGGATCTGGAGGACAAGCAGGCGGCAGCCGAGGCCCAGGAGGTGGACACCTCCACCTACGGCAACATGCAGACCCACTTCGACGGCGTGGCCGGGGCCTTTGCCTACCTGCTGTTCGTGTTGCTCTACATGCCCTGCGCCGCCGCCATGGGGGCTCTGGTGCGAGAGACCGGTCGCCAGTGGGCCCTGTTCACCGCCGCCTGGTGCAACTACGTCGCCTTCCTGTGCGCCACCCTCTTCTATCAACTGGCGACCTTCGCCGCCCACCCGGCGCAGAGCCTGGTCTGGAGCCTGAGCTATCTGCTCTCCCTGGTGCTGCTCTGGTGGCTGGGGCGTCGTCACGGCGACATCGTCGCCCGCAAGGTGGTGACCCTGTGAAGGGGCTCATGGTCAGGGGCGAGTGCGCCGAGAGGGGGGTATTCTGTGATCCTGCGTGAACTGGGGGACTATCTGGCCCTGCACAAGAAGGTGAGCCGGCGGGCGCTGGCCCGCCACTTCCAGACCTCCGAGGATGCGGTAGAGGCCATGCTCGGGGTCTGGATGCGCAAGGGGCGCGTCGCCAAGCGGGAGAGCCGCCTGTGTGGCGGCTCCTGCTGCGGCAAGCACGAAGAGGTGACGTTCGAGTGGTGCGAGCCCGGCCAGATAGGGCTGATCCAGAAGGGCTGACGCCTGCCCATATGAAAAAGGGAACCCGAGGGTTCCCTTTTTCGTGGCCGCCGTGCCCGTCTCAGAAGAGGTCGCCCTCGTCCTTGGTGGGCTCCAGGCTCCAGCCGCTCGCCGCCGCGCTGTTGCCAATCTGGCCCTTTTCCCGCCAGAGTTTGATCTTGAGGCGCAGGTTGTTCTGGGAGTCCGCGTTCTTCACCGCCTCCTCCTCGTCGATCACCCCCTCGACCACCAGATCGAACAGAGTGCTGTCGAAGGTCACCATGCCAAGGGCCCTGGATTTTTCCATGATCTCCTTGAGGCCGCCAAACTCGCCGCGCTTGATGAGATCGCGCACCGTGTGGGTTCCGAGCATCACCTCCACCGCCGCCCGGCGCCCGCCGTCCGTGGTCTTCACCAGCCGCTGGGAGACAAAGGCCTTGAGGTTGTTGCCAAGGTCGTTGAGCAGCTGGGGTCTGCGCTCTTCCGGGAAGAAGTTGATGATGCGATCCAGCGCCTGGTTGGCGTTGTTGGCGTGCAGGGTGGAGATGGCCAGATGCCCGGTCTCCGAGAAGGCGAGGGCATGCTCCATGGTCTCCCGATCGCGGATTTCACCGATGAGGATGACGTCCGGCGCCTGGCGCAGGGTGTTCTTCAGGGCCGCGTGGAAGCTGCGGGTATCCACCCCCACCTCCCGCTGGTTGATGATGCTCTTCTGGTGGCGATGGACGAACTCCACCGGATCCTCGATGGTGATGATGTGGCCGCCGCTGTTGCGGTTGCGATGATCGATGAGGGCCGCGAGCGATGTGGATTTGCCGGACCCCGTGCCGCCGACGAAGAGCACCAGACCCCGCTTCTCCATGATGGTGTCGAGGAGCACCGGAGGGAGTTTGAGATCCTCGAAGCGGGGGATCTCGGTCTTGATGTTGCGCGCCACCAGGGAGACTTCATTGCGCTGCTTGAAGATGTTGACCCGAAAACGGCCTATCTGGGGCAGGGAGATGGCGAGGTTCATCTCCAGCTCTTTCTCGAACTGCTGTTTCTGCTCGAGATCCATGATGTCGTAGGCGATGCGGGCCACCTCGCCCGGCCCCAGGGGCTCCTGGGTGAGGGGGCGCAGGGCGCCGTTGAACTTGGCGCAGGGGGGGGCGCCGGTGGAGAGATAGAGATCGGAACCGTCCTGTTTGGCCAGGATCTGCAGCATGTCTCTCAATTCCATGAGGGGCCTCGTCGCTCAAAGGGCTGGGGGATGATGAATGGCTTGAGTGTACAGCCTCAGGCGCCGGTCAGTTTTTCGCGGAACACAAAAAAGACCGCGCCCAGGATGCACAGACCCGCCCAGAGGTAGTCCCACTTCAGATCTTCTTTCAGATAGAAGATGGAGAAGGGAACGAACACGGTGAGGGTGATCACCTCCTGCAGGATCTTGAGCTGGCCGACGGAGAGCACGGTGTGGCCGATGCGGTTGGCGGGCACCTGCAACAGGTATTCGAACAGGGCTATCCCCCAGCTCACCAGGGCGGCGATGATCCAGGGTTTGTGATTCATGCTCTTGAGATGGGCGTACCAGGCAAACGTCATGAAGACGTTGCTGCAGATGAGCAGGCCGATACTGGTCATGATGGGGTTCATTAGGTTCTCCTTTTAAATCAATGCATTTTATCTCGACTCCATGGGTTTTCATAAGTGGTGCTTGAGGGTATTTTTAGCTCACAAGGATGTAACAAAAGAAGGCGAAAGCTGGATGGGCAAGACAAGCTGGGGTGCGCTTTGTCTGTTGTTTGCCTGCTGGGCGCAAGGTGCGCCGACCCTGACGGTGGCCACCGATGTCTGGCCGCCGTTTCGCATGCTGGCAGAGAACGACGACTTCCAGGGGCTGGATATCGACATTCTGCGCCAGTTGCAGGCACGCAGCGGCATTGTGCTCACCCTCAAACGGGTGCCCTGGGGACGGGCACTCAAACAGATGCAGACCGGTCAGGTGGATCTGATGATAGGGCTGGCTCACACCGAGGAGCGGGCCGCCTTCATCGACTACCTGCAGCCGTCCTATTACCAGTGCCGGCCTGCCTTCTATGGCAAGCCCGCCGCCGTGGCAGGTCTCAGGCGCTACGAGGATCTGCGAGGCCGCGAGATAGGCTATGTGCTCAACTCCGCCTACTTCCCCCCCTTCGATGGCGACACCCAGCTAGACAAGCACGGGGTCCCCACCGAAGACCAGTTGCAGCGCATGGTGGAGCGGGGCCACCTGCCCCTGATGATAGGGACCGACTGCCAGGTGGATTACGCCCTGAGCCAGCGCAACGACGCCGGCCTCGTCAAGGCGCCCTTCCAGCCCCCCAACCCGGTGGTGCTCTACCTCGGGATGAGCAAGCACTCACCCCACCACGAGCTGGGCTCCAAGCTGGCGCAGGCGTTGCAAGCCATGGTGGAGAGCGGCGAGATAGCGGCGCTGGCCAAGCCCTACCAGCCTTGACCTTGGGTGGTAACGCGCTGTTATCATGCAGTTTTCCTGCCTGCCCCCCGGCGGGCCTCGCTTCTTGGGGATCCCGTGTATCTCGCTCTCATCCGTCGCCAGCAGCGCTGGCAGCGCCGCTGGCTGTTCCTGCTGTCGCTGCTGACCCTGGCCCTGTTCCTGCTCTCCCTCGCCCTCGGGGAGTTCGTGCTGCTGCCCTGGCAGCCGCTGGGGGATCTGGAGCTGCGCATCCTGCTGGAGCTGCGCCTGCCGCGCGCCCTGCTGGCTCTTCTGGCGGGGGCCTCCCTTGCCTGCGGCGGTGCCGTGCTCCAGGTGATGCTGCACAACCCGGTGGCGGAACCCGGCCTGCTCGGCGTCTCGAGCGGCGCGGGGTTGGCCGCCATGGTGGCGATGGCGGTGGCCAAGGGGCTCGGGCTCTATCTGCCGGGCTGGGGGCTGTCGCTGGCGGCCTTTGGCGGCGCCCTGGTGGTGACCATGCTGCTCATCCGTCTCGCACGCCGGGCACGGCTCGGCCATGGGCGGCTGCTGCTGTTCGGGGTCGCCATCGGCATCCTCACCAATGCGGCCATGACCTGGCTGATGTATTTCGCCGACGACGGCGCTTTGCGGGAATTCATGTTCTGGATGATGGGCAGCCTCGCCTACGGCAGCCAGCAGCTCGCCTGGTGGTGGCTGGTGCTGCCCCTCACCCTCGGCTGGCTCTGCTGGCAGGGGCGGGCACTGCAACAACTGCTGCTGGGGGAGACCCAGGCCCGCCTTATGGGGTTGAACGTGGACAGCATGCGGGTACGCCTGGTGCTGGCGGTCTGCCTGCTCACCGGGGTGGCGGTCTCCCTGTGCGGCGTCATCGGCTTCGTCGGCCTGGTAGTGCCTCACCTGCTGCGCCTGTGCGGTGGCAGCGATCAGCGCTTCCTGCTGCCCGCCTCGGCGATGGGGGGTGGCGCCCTGCTGCTCGGGGCCGATCTGGTGGCCCGCTCGGCGCTGCACGCCGGTGAACTGCCCATCGGGGTCATCACCGCCTCGGTGGGCGCCCCGCTCTTTATCTATCTGCTGCTGAGGCAAGATGCCGATGTGTCCCGCTGATCCCGCCCCCTGGCGGCTGGAGGCCCGCGCCCTGGCCATCCCCCATCGCCTCGCCCCCCTGGATCTGGCCTGGTCCGGTGGTCAGCTGGTGGCCCTGCTCGGCCCCAACGGCAGCGGCAAGTCCTCCCTGCTCGGGGCCCTGGCGGGCCTGCTGCCCGCCGATGGCGCTGTCTTGCTGGGGGGAGAGGCCATCACGACCCTGAGCTGGCCCGAGCTTGCAATGCGGCGCGCCATGCTGCCCCAGCGCCAGCCCCAGCTGTTCCACATCCCGGTGTTCCAGGTGCTGAGCCTGGGGCTGGAGGAGGGGGGCCCCGATGCTCAGGCGCAGGCGGTGGCGGATGTGTGCGACGCCCTGGAACTGGCACCTCTGCTGGCACGGGACTTCAGCCGATTGTCCGGGGGGGAGCAGCAGCGGGTGCTGATCGCCCGCACCCTGCTGCAACTGTGGCCAAGCCTCAATCCGACCGGGCGGGTGCTGCTGCTGGATGAACCCCTGGCGGGGCTGGATCTGCATCACCAGATGGCGCTGCTGCGGCTGCTCAAGCAACTGGCCGCGCAGGGATTGCTGGTGGTGGTGGCCATCCACGACATCAATCTGGCCATCGACTGGGCGGATCGCGTGCTCTGCCTGCAACAGGGCCGCGTGGTGGGGGAAGGGGACGTCGGGATCATCGACGAGGCGCTGCTGGAGCGGGTGTTCCAGATCCGCACCGATCGCATCGAGGCGGCCGGCCGCACCTGGTTTATGCCGAGCCTGTGAGGCGGGCTTCCCCCTCATCCCCAGCCCTTCTCCCATTCTTTTGAAACAAGTGGGAGAAGGGAGCCGCTCCGTCGACTACGGATACAGCATTGAAAACCTGCAGAGGTTGAGTGAAGCCAAGGGGGCGATTGAATCACCGTGGAAATGAAAAGAGCCAGGCATCCGTGATGCCTGGCTCTTTTGGTAGAGAGAGCGTTGAGCGGTTGCTCAGGCTTTCTGCTTGTCCAGCCGCACCTGGGCGGCTTCTGCCAGCATGGCCAGCAGGGTTTCGGTGTCACTCCACGACAGACAGGCATCGGTGATGCTCTGGCCGAAGGTGGCGGCACAGCCGTTCTCCACGTCCTGACGCCCTTCCACCAGGAAGCTCTCGGCCATGATGCCGGCGATGCCGGTGCGGCCGCGGCGCAGTTGATCGCAGATATCCTGGGCCACCAGCAGTTGGCGGCGGTGATCCTTCATGCTGTTGCCGTGGCTGAAGTCCACTACCAGGCGCTCCGGCAGGCCCACCTGGGCCAGAGCCTCGCACGCCTCGTCGATGCTGGCGGTGTCGTAGTTGGGACGGTGGCCGCCGCGCAGGATCACGTGGCCGTAGGGGTTGCCGGCGGTGCGGTAGATGGTCATCTTGCCGTCCTTGTCCGGGGAGTAGAAGATGTGGCTGTGACGGGCGGCGCGCACCGCATCGATGGCGATGCGGGTGTTGCCGTCGGTGCCGTTCTTGAACCCCACCGGACAGGAGAGGGCGGAGGCCATCTCCCGGTGAACCTGGGACTCGGTGGTGCGCGCCCCGATGGCGCCCCAGGTGATGAGATCGCTGATGTACTGGCCGGTCACCATGTCGAGGAACTCGGTGGCGGTGGGCATGCCGGTCTCGTTGATGTCCACCAGCAGCTTGCGGGCCAGTTTGAGCCCTTCATTGACGTCGAAACTGCCGTCCAGGCGCGGATCATTGATGAGCCCCTTCCAGCCGACGATGGTACGTGGCTTCTCGAAGTAGGTGCGCATCACGATGCACAGGCTCTCTTTGTACTCTTCACGCAGGGTGTTCAGACGCAGAGCGTATTCGTGGGCGGCGGCGGGATCGTGGATGGAGCAGGGGCCGACGATGACCAGCAGGCGCTGATCCTCACCGGACAGAATGGCTTCCACTTGGCGGCGGGCATCCAGCAGGTTCTGGGCGATGGTGTCGGTTAACGGGAAGGCGTGCGCCAGCTCGCTTGGGGTGATCAGGGCCTCCAGGCGACGGGTGCGCAATTCATCGGTGTGAATGGACATACGACTCAATTCTCGAGTGGATAAGGTGGGCGGGATGCCAAAATGCAAGGGAATAAAATAAAGCAAAAGTCACCCGATGGAAACCTTGGGCGGCTCTGATAGGATGTGAACCCAAAAGCCATTTCAAATGAGGTAGTTATCGTGGCAAAGCCAGGCGCGACCGGGATCACCCGCATCATCAACGCAACCGGTTACAGCATGAAAGGTCTCAAATCGGCCTGGATCAACGAGGCCGCCTTCCGTCAGGAGCTGCTGCTCATCCTGCTGCTGATGCCGCTGGCATTCTGGATAGGTGACTCCCTCAACGAGATCCTGCTGCTCGTCTGCATCAGCTGGCTGGTGGTGATCGTCGAGGTGCTCAACTCCGCCGTGGAGGCGGTGGTGGATCGCATCGGCTCCGAGCATCACGAACTCTCGGGCCGCGCCAAGGATCTGGGCTCCGCCGCCGTCTTCATCGCTCTGGCCCTCAATGCCTTGGTGTGGGGCGCCCTGGTGGGCCGCAACCTGCTGGGCTGGTGGTAAGCTGCGAGAGCAACCTTTCTCCTGACATAAAAAAGCCCGTCATCACGACGGGCTTTTTACTGCGCAGATAAGGGCTTATCAGTGCAGGATCCGGGCACGGATGGTCCCATTGATCTCTTTGAGACGGGTCAGGGCCTTCTCGCTGTGCTCAGTTTCGACGTCGATGACCACGTAACCGATCTCGCTGCTGGTCTGCAGGTACTGACCGGCGATGTTGATCCCCTCGTCGGCGAAGATCTGGTTGATCTGGTTCATCACGCCGGGCTGGTTGCGGTGAATGTGCAGCAGGCGGCTGGAGCCCTTGTGGCCGGGCAGGGAGACTTCCGGGAAGTTGACCGCGGAGAGGGTGGAGCCGTTGTCGGAGTATTTGACCAGCTTGTTGGCCACTTCCAGACCGATGTTCTCCTGGGCTTCCTGGGTGGAGCCGCCGATGTGGGGGGTCAGGATCACGTTGTCCAGGCCGCGCAGCGGGGTGAGGAACTCCTCGTCGTTGGACTTGGGCTCCACCGGGAAGACGTCGATGGCGGCGCCGGAGAGGTGGCCGCTCTTGATGACGTCGGCCAGGGCGTCGATGTCCACCACGGTGCCGCGGGAGGCGTTGATGAAGATGGCGCCCGGTTTCATCATGCGCAGTTGCTCTGCACCGATGAGATCCTTGGTGGAGGCGGTTTCCGGTACGTGCAGGCTGATGACGTCAGACATGTTGAGCAGCTCCACCAGGTTCGGCACTTGGATGGCGTTGCCAAGGGAGAGCTTGTTCTCGATGTCGTAGTAATAGACCTTCATGCCGATCATCTCGGCGATGATGCCAAGCTGGGTGCCGATGTGGCCGTAGCCGATGATGCCGAGCTTCTTGCCGCGGGCTTCGACGCTGCGGTTGGCCAGCTTCTCCCAGACGCCGCGATGGCACTTGGCATTCTTCTCGGGAATGCCGCGCAGCAGCAGCAGGATCTCCCCCAGTACCAGTTCGGCCACGGAGCGGGTGTTGGAGAAGGGGGCGTTGAAGACGGGGATGCCGCGCACGTGGGCGGCGTCGAGGGAGACCTGGTTGGTGCCGATGCAGAAGCAGCCGATGGCCACCAGCTTGGTGGCGGCATCCAGCACCTTCTCGGTGATCTGGGTGCGTGAACGCAGGCCCACGAAATGCACGTCACGAATGCGCTCGATCAACTCCTCTTCCGACAGGGACGTCTTCAGATATTCCACATTGGTGTAGCCGGCTGCCCGAAAGGTCTCCACCGTGTTGGGATGGACTCCCTCCAGCAGCAGTACCTTGATCTTATCCTTGTCCAGCGAAAACTTGGCTGTCATGACGTTCCCTCTATTGTTTTGAAAAATGCGTTCAGGCTTGCAGTGTGAAGAAAACCGTAAAGTAGCAAAAACGTTTGGGAGAGGGAATATTTGTGACGAAAGTCAAATTCTTTGAAGTTATCAACGATTGTTGCAGATGTGCTGCTACAACCCATTGAGGGATAACCAGAAACGGCGCCATGAGGCGCCGTTGTCCATTTGGGGCAGTCAGATTGACTGACCCGGGCGGGGGCTTGCCCGGAGGGGGAGGTCCGGGGAGCGGGCCTTAGTTGGTGATCACACCCTCGGGGGTGCCGATCAGCACAACGTCGGCGCCACGGTGGGCGAACAGGCCGTTGGTGACCACGCCCACGATGCTGTTGAGGCGGGTTTCCAGAGCCTTGGCATCGGTGATGGCCATGCCCTTGACGTCCAGGATGATGTTGCCGTTGTCGGTCACCACCCCTTCACGCCACACCGGGTTGCCGCCAAGGGCGCGGATCTCGCGGGCCACGTATTCGCGGGCCATGGGGATCACTTCCACCGGCAGGGGGAAGGTGCCCAGCACGTCGACGGTCTTGGTGTTGTCGATGATGCAGATGAACTGGTCGGCCACGGCGGCGACGATCTTCTCGCGGGTCAGGGCGGCGCCGCCCCCCTTGATCATGTCGCGGCTGGCGTTGATCTCGTCGGCACCATCCACGTAGACGGAGAGGGCATCGATGTCGTTGAGGTCAAACACCGGGATGCCGAGACCCTTGAGGCGCTCGGTGGAGGCGATGGAGCTCGACACCGCGCCCTTGATCTGGTCTTTCATGGTCGCCAGTGCGTCGATGAAGTGATTGACGGTAGAGCCGGTGCCCACCCCGACGATGGTGCCGGGTACCACGTATTTGAGCGCAGCCCAACCGGCCGCCTTCTTCATTTCATCTTGAGTCATGATGGATCCTTATGGAAAAAGCGGGCGCATTATATCCAAGCATCCCCCCCAGAGCGACCATGGTACTCACGTTCCGGCGCAAAAATCCCCAAGATGTAAATCGTTTGCCTGTTTATTGAACCGAAGGGGGCGCCCTCGCCTCATCAGGCAAAGTGCCAGCTGCGGCTGGGGGTGATGATCTGGGGGAGCGGCACGTCCCACTGCTCCCGGGGAACGGCATCCACCTGCTGGCAATCGTGGGCGAGCCCCAGGGGACTTGGGCCGAGCTGGTGCTCGTGCCAGCAGGCGAGGGTGCGATCGTAGTAGCCGCCCCCCATGCCGAGGCGGTTGCCAGCCTCATCGAAGGCCACCAGCGGGGTGCAGATGATGTCCAGCATGCTGTGGGGCAGCACCTGCTGCACGTCGAGCTCGGGCTCGGCGATGCCGTAGCGGTTGCGGGTCATGGGGGTGGTGGCGGTGTAGCGCAAGAAGAGCAGGTGACCCGGGGTGAAGGGGTGCAGCACCGGCAGGTAGACCTCCTTTTGCCGGGCCCACAGCCAGTGGATGGCGGGCAGGGGATCGAGCTCCCCGTCGTTGGCCAGATAGAGGGCGATGCGCCTGGCCGCGAGGATGCCGGGGTGTTCCTGGAAGCGCTCGACCAGCTGTTGGGCCGCGGCCTGCTGCTCGGCCTGGCTCAGGCTTTTTCTGCGCTGGCGAATGAGCTGGCGCAGGTTCTGTCGTTCGGGTTGGGTATCCGGCATGGGGACTCCTGGGCAAAGGTGGGCTGGCGCTACCTTAGCAAGGGGCCGACGGGATGAAAAGCCGATGGCGGGGCCGCCAGCCGGGCGGCCCCTGAGGTCGGGCGTCAGGAACGGTTGGGGGCGGGAGCCACTGCACCCATCTGGTGCTTGAGGAAGACGGCCACGATGGCGGCCAGGGCCAGCGCCATGGGGTAGAAGCTCATGCTCACGACCAGGATCGGCGAGAGGGCGAAGATGGAACCCAGCAGCAGCGCCTGGGCGCCCCAGGGAATCAGCCCCTGTACCACGCAGGAGAAGATGTCCAGCATGGAGGCGGCGCGGCGCGGGGTGACCCCGTGATGGTCCGCCAGATCCCTGGCCACCTTGCTCGCGACTATGATGGCCACGGTGTTGTTGGCGGTGCACAGGTTGGTGAGGCTCACCACGCCGGCGATGCCGAGCTCGGCCGCCTTTTCGTTCTGCTCGCCATCGTGGTGGCGGGTGAAGCGGACAATCAGGGCGGCGATGCGCTCACTTATCCATGCGAGCCCCCCTTGGCGTTCCATCAGGGCACCCAGACCGCCGATGAGCATGGAGAGCAGGAAGATCTCCTGCATGCTGGTAAAGCCCTGATAGATGTCCTTGCTGAACTGGCCGAGGGAGTAGCTGCCAAGCAGCCCCACGCCACCGGCCGCCAGGATGCCGAGCCCCAGTACCATGAAGACGTTCATGCCAGAGAGGGCCAGCACCAGGATCAGCAGATAGGGGGCGACCTTGAGCAAGTCCGCCTCGGCGGTGGGGGCCGGCGCTTCACCGGTGGAGCCCAGCACCAGATAGAGCAGGATCACCAGCACGGCGGCGGGGGCGGCAATCTTGATGTTCTCGCGAAACTTGTCCTTCATCTCGCAGCCCTGGCTGCGGGTGGCGGCGATGGTGGTGTCTGAGATGATGGAGAGGTTGTCCCCGAACATGGCGCCGGAGAGGATGGTCCCCGCCATCAGCATCGGATCGATGCCGGCGGCCTGGGCGACGCCCAGCGCCACCGGTGCCACGGCGCCGATGGTGCCCATGGAGGTACCCATGGCGGTGGCAATGAAGGCAGAGATGAGGAAGAGCCCCGGCAGCAGGCACCAGCCCGGAATGAGGGAGAGGCCGAGGGCGACCGTGGCATCCACCCCGCCGGTGGCCTTGGCCACGGTGGCGAAGGCGCCCGCCAGCAAATAGATGAGGCACATGGCCATGATGTTGCTCTCGCCCACCCCCTTGAAGAAGGTCTCGAGGTTCTTGTTGAACCCCTCGCGTCCCATCAGCAGGGCCAGCATGACGGCAGGCAGGGCGGCAACGGGGGCGGGGAGCTGGTAGAAGGCGAACTCGACCCCCTGCAGGGTCAGCCAGGTACCGGTACCGATGAAGAGGGCAAGAAAGACCAGAAGGGGCAGCAGGGCTCTGGCACGGGGTTGGGTCTGGATCATGTGTTCCTCGAAACTTGAACAATGACCTCCTGTCGTTGCCTGTGGCGCCTCCAGGGCGGGCACAGGGCGGGCATCCTGCCACCATGGGGGGCCAACAGTAGTGAGTCGGCCCGCCCGGGTCAAGATAGCCGTCCAGATGGATAGGGCTTTTTGCTTCGTGATTCTGACTTGTCTGGTTATTCCGTTATTTATTCTGTTTTTAATGAATTTATCGTTTAAATGTCGGGGTGGTTTGGCGGGCCAGATCGGGCTTTTCAAAGGGGGCGCGGGCTGGTAAAACGGTCTCTTTCCATAATAAAGAGATGAGAGGGTGGAGATGGACAATCCGATCCGTGTGGCCGTGATGGGCTGTAATGGTCGTATGGGCAAGGTGCTGCTGGAGGCTATCGCCAACGCCGAGGGCGTGGTGGTGGGAGCGGCGCTGGAACGACCGGGCTCTGCCGTGATGGGTCTGGATGCGGGTGAACTCAACGGCCTGGGGCGCCTTGGCGTCATCATCAGCGACAGTCTGGAGAAGGTGAAGGACGAATTCGATCTCATCATCGACTTCACCCGCCCCGAGGTGACCCTGGCGAACCTCGCCTTTGCTCTGGCGCATGGCAAGCAGATGGTGATCGGCACCACCGGCTTTGACGAGGCGGGCAAGGCGGCCCTGCACGAGGCGGGCAAGCAGATCGGCATCGTCTTCGCCTCCAACTACTCGGTCGGGGTCAACCTGGTGTTCAAGCTGCTGGAGCAGGCGGCCAGGGTGATGGGGGAGTACACCGACATCGAGATCATCGAGGGGCACCACAGACACAAGGTGGATGCTCCGTCCGGCACTGCGCTCTCCATGGGAGAAGTGGTGGCGAAAACCCTGGGCCGGGATCTCAAAGAGTGCGCCGTCTATGGCCGTGAGGGGATCACCGGTGAACGGGATCGCAACACCATCGGCTTTGCCACCATCCGCGCCGGAGATCTGGTGGGGGAGCACACCGTCATGTTCGCCGACATCGGCGAGCGGGTCGAGATCAGCCACAAGGCTTCCAGCCGTCTGACCTTCGCCAACGGTGCAGTGCGGGCGGGCAAGTGGCTCGGCCAGCAAGGGGCCGGTCTCTATGACATGCAGGATGTGCTCGGTCTGAAATAAACCGTCTTCAGGGGGAGTGCAGACTCCCGTACAGGTTGCCAAACCCCGGTCCGCCGGGGTTTTTTTGTCACTTTTTTGTAGAAATAAGCCTTAATCATCACTTTTTGAGTGAACCTCGCTAAATCCTGCCATTCTTACAAGCCTGCCACCCTCTTGCGACAAAAATGTCATCAAGGGGTAACGGCTTTGGGTCTCAATATTCCCCTGCGGGGGGCATTTCGCCCTGATGTGAAACAGACTAAAAATGCATTACAAGAAAAACGTTTTCCATTCTTGGTGTTCACTTTTCTGGCTTAAAATGGTGTTTTTGCTGTTGTGTTGTTTGTTTTTTAATTTTCTATCTTGCTGTTTATTAAGTGGTAAATTTGGTTTTTTGTACGTTGCATGGCATCGGGTGCCGCTTTGTTGTCTGTGTTTGGCTTTTCTTTTTGAAGAGGGGGTTGCAAAGCGGGTTAGTGCATAGATAATGGGTAATGTTGCTTGTTTATTGAATTTAGATGCATTTCAAACGAGAAAAGACGTTGAAATGAGATCGTTTTTAAGTAGAATGCGCCCAATTTGCCAGAAATCTGCCGGGTTCGAGTCCTGTCAAAGACCGGAACCGAGCCCGCAACACCCAGGTAAATTGCTGAATTTAAAGCTAAATAACTGGAGGTTGTCTTGAATCACACTGCATTGCTAGTGCTGGAAGATGGAACTGTGTTCAAAGGCGTGTCGATAGGCGCCGAGGGATGTTCCGTTGGTGAAGTGGTTTTCAACACGTCGATGACGGGTTATCAGGAAATCCTCACAGATCCCTCCTATTCCCGTCAGATCGTTACCCTCACTTACCCCCATATAGGCAACACCGGCACCAACAGCGAAGATGAAGAGTCCAGTCAGGTCCATGCTCAGGGCCTCATCATCCGGGACCTTCCGATACTGGCCTCCAACTTCCGCAATCAGCAATCCCTCTCCGATTACCTCAAGTCCCACAACATCGTTGGCATCGCCGACATCGACACCCGCAAGCTGACCCGCATCCTGCGTGAAAAAGGCGCCCAGGCCGGTTGCATCCTGGCCGGCAAGCAGCTCGATGAAGTCCATGCCCTCGAACAGGCCCGCGCCTTCCCCGGTTTGAAGGGGATGGACCTGGCCAAGGAAGTGACCGTGAGCGAATCCTACAGCTGGACTGAAGGCAGCTGGCAGCTCGGCAAGGGCCACGTCACCCCGGCGGCCGATGAGTTGAAATACCACGTGGTGGCCTACGACTTCGGCGTGAAGCGCAACATTCTGCGCATGCTGGTGGACCGTGGCTGCCGCCTGACCGTGGTGCCGGCCAAGACCCCGGCCGCCGAGGTACTGGCGATGAACCCGGATGGCATCTTCCTCTCCAACGGTCCCGGCGACCCCGAGCCGTGCGACTACGCCATCGAAGCTATCAAGGCTTTCCTTGATACCAGCACCCCGGTGTTCGGTATCTGCCTGGGCCACCAGTTGCTGGGCCTGGCCTCCGGCGCCAAGACCATCAAGATGAAGTTCGGCCACCACGGTGCCAACCACCCGGTGAAGAGTCTGGACGACAACACCGTGATGATCACCGCCCAGAACCACGGCTTTGCGGTGGACGAGCAGACCCTGCCCGAGTGCCTGCGTGCCACCCACGTCTCCCTGTTCGATGGGTCGCTCCAGGGCATCCATCGCACCGACCGTCCGGCCTTCAGCTTCCAGGGTCACCCCGAAGCGAGCCCGGGCCCGCACGATTGTGCCGGTCTGTTCGACCACTTTATTGAATTGATCAAGCAGTATCGCGCCTAAGAGGATAAAGAGAGCCATGCCAAAACGTAACGACCTACAGAGCATCCTGATCCTCGGCGCCGGCCCCATCGTCATCGGTCAGGCCTGCGAATTCGACTACTCCGGCGCCCAGGCGTGCAAGGCCCTGAAAGAAGAGGGCTACCGCGTCATCCTGGTGAACTCCAACCCGGCCACCATCATGACCGACCCGGAGATGGCCGACGCCACCTACATCGAGCCCATCACCTGGGAAGTGGTGCGCGAGATCATCAAGAAAGAGCGCCCGGACGCCATCCTGCCCACCATGGGTGGTCAGACTGCGCTGAACTGCGCCCTGGCGCTGGAGCAGCATGGCGTGCTCAAGGAGTTCGGTGTCGAGATGATCGGCGCCACCGCCGACGCCATCGACAAGGCCGAGGATCGCTCCCGCTTTGACAAGGCCATGCGCAGCATCGGTCTCGAGTGCCCCCGTGCCGGCATCGCCCACAACATGGAAGAGGCCTGGGGCGTGCAGCAGATGGTCGGCTTCCCCTGCATCATCCGTCCCTCCTTTACCATGGGTGGCTCGGGCGGCGGCATCGCCTACAACACCGAAGAGTTCGTGGAGATCTGCGAGCGCGGTCTGGATCTCTCCCCGACCAAGGAGCTGCTCATCGACGAGTCGCTCATCGGCTGGAAAGAGTACGAGATGGAGGTGGTGCGGGATCGCAACGACAACTGCATCATCGTCTGCGCCATCGAGAACTTCGACCCCATGGGCATCCACACCGGTGACTCCATCACGGTCGCGCCGGCCCAGACGCTGACCGACAAGGAGTACCAGATCATGCGCAACGCCTCCATGGCGGTGCTGCGCGAGATCGGTGTCGAGACCGGCGGCTCCAACGTCCAGTTCGGCATCAACCCCAAAGACGGTCGCATGGTCATCATCGAGATGAACCCGCGGGTGTCGCGCTCCTCTGCGCTGGCTTCCAAGGCGACCGGTTTCCCCATCGCCAAGATCGCCGCCAAGCTCGCTATCGGTTACACCCTGGACGAGCTGATGAACGACATCACCGGCGGTCGCACCCCGGCCTCCTTCGAGCCGGCCATCGACTACGTGGTCACCAAGGTACCGCGCTTCAACTTCGAGAAGTTCGCCGGCGCCAACGACCGTCTGACCACCCAGATGAAGTCCGTGGGCGAAGTGATGGCCATCGGCCGCAACTTCCAGGAGTCCCTGCACAAGGCGCTGCGCGGCCTCGAGACCGGCAAGACCGGCTTCGACCCCATGGTGGACCTCAATGCCCCCGACTCCCTGACCCGCATTCGCCACGAGCTGCAGGATGCCGGTGCCGAGCGCATCTTCTACATCGCCGACGCCTTCCGTGCCGGTCTCTCCATGGACGGCGTGTTCAAGCTGACCAAGATTGACCCCTGGTTCTTGGTGCAGATTGAAGAGCTGGTCAAGCTGGAAGAGCAGGTGAAGGAGCGCGGCATGGCCGGCCTGGATGCCGACTTCCTGCGCAGCCTCAAACGCAAGGGCTTCGCCGACGCGCGTCTGGCCAAGATCCTCGGCGTGGCCGAAGGGGAAGTGCGCAAGCTGCGCGCCCGTCACAACATCTTCCCGGTCTACAAGCGGGTCGATACCTGCGCGGCCGAGTTTGCCACCAACACCGCCTACATGTACTCCAGCTATGACGAGGAGTGCGAGGCCAACCCCACCAACCGCGACAAGATCATGGTCATCGGTGGCGGCCCGAACCGTATCGGTCAGGGCATCGAATTCGACTACTGCTGCGTGCACGCGGCCCTGGCCCTGCGCGAAGACGGTTACGAGACCATCATGGTCAACTGCAACCCGGAGACCGTCTCCACCGACTACGACACCTCGGATCGTCTCTACTTCGAGCCGGTGACCCTGGAAGACGTGCTGGAAATCGTGCGGGTCGAGCAGCCCAAGGGCGTCATCGTCCAGTACGGCGGCCAGACTCCGCTGAAACTGGCGCGAGCATTGGAAGCCAACGGTGTGCCGGTCATCGGGACCAGCCCGGATGCCATCGACCGCGCGGAAGATCGCGAGCGCTTCCAGTCCGCCGTCGAGCGCCTGGGGCTCAAGCAGCCGGAAAACGGCACCGTCACCGCCCTGGAGCAGGCCGTGCAACTGGCCACGCGCATCACCTACCCGCTGGTGGTTCGCCCCTCCTACGTGCTGGGTGGCCGCGCCATGGAAATCGTCTATGACGAGCAGGACCTGCGCCGCTACTTCGCCGAGGCAGTGAGCGTCTCCAACGAGTCGCCTGTGCTGCTGGACCGCTTCCTGGACGACGCCACCGAGGTGGACGTGGACGCCATCTGCGACGGCGTTGACGTGGTCATCGGCGGCATCATGGAGCACATCGAGCAGGCCGGTATCCACTCCGGTGACTCCGCCTGCTCCCTGCCGCCCTACACCCTGTCCAAGGCCATCCAGGACGAGATGCGTGAGCAGGTACGCAAACTGGCGCTGGAACTCGGCGTAGTCGGTCTGATGAACGTGCAGTTCGCGGTGAAAGACAACGAGATTTACCTCATCGAGGTGAACCCCCGTGCCGCCCGTACCGTGCCCTTCGTCTCCAAGGCCACCGGCGCTCCGCTGGCCAAGATTGCCGCCCGCGTCATGGCCGGTCAGAGCCTGAAAGAACAGGGCTTCACCACCGAGATCATCCCGCCCTACTACTCAGTGAAGGAAGTTGTACTGCCGTTCGCCAAGTTCCCGGGTGTGGACCCGCTGCTGGGGCCGGAAATGCGCTCCACCGGTGAAGTCATGGGGGTAGGCAGCAGCTTCGCCGAGGCCTATGCCAAGGCGCAGCTGGGTGCCGGTCACCAGGTGCCGAGCGAAGGTCGCGCCCTCTTGTCCGTGCGCCACGGCGACAAGGAGCGGGTGGTGAACCTGGCCGCCAAGCTGCTGGAGCTGGGCTATGACCTCGACGCCACCCACGGCACCGCCGTGACCTTGGGCGAGGCGAGCATCAACCCGCGTCTGGTGAACAAGGTGCACGAGGGTCGTCCGCACATTCTGGATCGCATCAAGAATGGCGAGTACACCTACATCGTCAACACCGCCGAGGGTCGTCAGGCCATCGAGGACTCCAAGCAGCTGCGCCGTGGCGCCCTGCAGCACAAGGTGGCCTACACCACCACGCTGCACGCGGCCTTCGCCACCTGCATGGCCATCAGTGTCGATGCCACCGCCAATGTGAACTCGGTGCAGGAGCTGCACGAGAAGGTGAACAACCGCTAAGAGCACCGGCAGCACGCTGCCCGCTCGATGCACGCAAACCCCGCCAGCAATGGCGGGGTTTTTTATTGCCTGCGCCCTGCCACTTCCGGGGAAACGCCTTCAAGGAAGATGGGTGAGATGGCGAATAAATCATCATGGGTGGTGAGACTCACCCCGTTATTGGAGATTCACAGCATCCATATTGCTGAATTGGCATGGCTGGGTGCAATCTTCGCAATCTCTCGCCCCCACGACCTCCCTATACTGGGTGCTCATACAAACAAGGTCGTCTGCGCCGACACACCAAAAGGTGGCGTGCGAGAGGATCAGCGCCCGCAGCCCGATCCGGCTGCCGTGGCCGGCCCCGGTGACCGACGGGGGCCGCAGGAAAACCGGTCGCGGGGTTACCGCCGCGCGACTCGTCAGGGACGGTGTTACCGCACCAACCCGCTTCCCCTCCTTGCCCCACCCGCCTGTCGGCCCGGTCGTCCGGTGCCTCGCCCATCCGTCAAGGGAATCTGAATATGAGCTTCGATCATCGCAAATACCGCCGTGCCCCCGTGATCAACCTGGCGGATCGCCAGTGGCCCAACCGGGTACTGGAGCGGGCACCGCTCTGGTGCGCCGTGGACCTGCGCGATGGCAACCAGGCGCTGGTCGAACCCATGACGGTGGCCCAGAAGCTGCAAATGTGGGCGCTGATGACCCACATCGGTTTCAAGCACATCGAGGTGGGCTTCCCGGCGGCCTCCCAGCCCGACTTCGATTTTGTGCGCGAACTCATCGAGCGCAACCTCATTCCCGATGACGTCACCATCCAGGTGCTGGTGCAGGCGCGCGAAGATCTGATCGCCCGCACCTTCGAGGCGCTCAAGGGGGCGAAGCGGGCCATCGTTCACGTCTACAACTCGGTCAACCCGACCCAGCGCAACTATGTGTTCAACTCAGGCAAGGACGGGGTCAAGGCCATCGCCGTGCAGGGGGCGCGCTGGGTGCGGGAGTATGCGGCCCGCAATCCGGGCACCGAGTGGAGTTTCCAGTATTCTCCGGAGAGTTTCAGCAGTACCGAGGTGGAGTTCGCCGTCGAGGTGTGTGACGCCGTCATCGACGAGTGGCGTGCCGCTGCCCGTCCCATGATCCTGAACCTCCCCGCCACGGTGGAGGTGAGCACCCCCAACGTGTTTGCGGATCAGGTGGAGTGGTTCTGCCGACACCTCAAGGCGCGACCCGAGGTGAGCATCTCCATCCACACCCACAACGACAGAGGCTGCGGGGTGGCCGCCGCCGAGCTGGCGGTGCTGGCGGGGGCGGATCGCATCGAGGGCACCCTGCTCGGCAACGGGGAGCGTACCGGCAACATGGACATCGTCACCATGGCCATGAACCTCTACAGCCAGGGGATTGACCCCGAGCTGGACCTGTCCGACATGGATGCCATCGTCGCCACCGTGGGGGCCTGCACCCAGATTGCCCTGCACCCGCGCCACCCCTATGCCGGCGAGCTGGTCTACACGGCGTTTTCCGGCAGCCACCAGGACGCCATCCGCAAGTCTCTCGCGGCAGAAAAACCGGATCACTACTGGGACGTGGCTTACCTGCCCATCGATCCTGCCGATCTCGGTCGCAGCTACGAGGCGGTGATCCGCATCAACAGCCAGTCCGGCAAGGGAGGGGTGACCTATCTGCTGGAACGTGACCTCGGTCTGCAACTGCCGCGCTGGCTGCAAATCGACTTCAGCCGCCGGGTGCAGGCCGAGGCTGAGGCGAGCAGCAGCGAAATCAGCCCGGAGCAGATCCGCGCCCTGTTCGAGCAGCACTATCTCGAGCCTGCCCACGGCTATCGCATCGGGCGCTTCCAGCTCGGTCATGACAGTCAGGAGAGCCTGCGCCTGGAGTTGCAGACCCCCCACGGCACCCTGCAACTGTGCGGTGAAGGGGAGGGAGCCATCACCGCCCTGGTCAACGGCTGGCAGCGTCAGACCGGCATGCACATCGATGTGCTGGATTACTCCGAGCATGCGCTCACCGCCGGCACCGAATCCCGCGCCGCCGCCTATGTGCTGCTGAGCGTCGAGGGCACCCGGATGTGTGGCGTCGCCGTCGGTCGCGACGTGGTCAACGCCTCCCTGCAGGCGGTGATCAACGGCGCCGCCCAGCATCAGGCCCTGCGCCAGAGCGCCTGAGGCGGCACTGCCCGCTTGCCGTGAGGACGAGCAGGGAAGGGCCGCCCGCCCCGATGTCACGGCAGATCGCGCCGTCCCCGTTGCAACAATCCCCTGACCCATATGGTGAGGGGATTGTTTTTTATGGAAAAATCGGCCCACAATATCAGTGATTTGCCACCAGGAATGCCGTCGGGGTTCGCTGGCGATGGCAGCCAACGGCTGCCATTCGGGATAGAAGACATGCGCGCTTGGAGCCCAAAACATGATGAAGACTCCCCTCAGGTTATCCGTTCACCCCGCCCGGTTCTTCTCGCTTCCTCCCTGCCGTCGTCTCGCGCTGGTGAGCCTGCCCTGTCTGTTGCTGCTGACGGGGATCCTGGCCGGGGCCAGTTTTGATCCCCTGGCGGAGCACAACCTCTATACCGTCGGGGCTCTGGCCGAAGCGCTCAACGTGTTGACCCTGCTGTTCATGTTCTGGGTGGTGCAGTGTGCCCAGATCACCTTGAAAACCTATCTCTCCCTCACCGGCGGGCTGACCCTCTGGCTCGTCTCCGGCGTCATCGATCTGATGGATGAGGCCTATTTCCAGCCCTGGTGGCTCTCCACGGTGGAAGACAGCCTGCGCACGATCGGCATGCTGGCCTCGGCCTGGGGTGTGCTGCTGATGGTGCAGCAGATGTATGGCACCCAGATGCGGCTCTCCTCTCTCGCCATGTCAGACGAGCTGACCGGGCTCTCCAATCGCCGGGCGTTTCGCGCCGTGCTGGAGGCGCACGGAGAGGAGGGGACGCCGCTCCTGCTGCTGGATCTCGATCACTTCAAGCTGATCAACGATCGCTATGGCCACGCCATCGGCGACAATGTACTGCGTGAATTCAGCACCCTGCTGCGCCAGCTCTGCCCATTGGATGGGGTGGTGGCACGCCTTGGGGGAGAGGAGTTTGCCATCTGGCTGCCCGGCATGACGGGCGACAAGGCCCGTGCGCTGGCGGAGCAGATAAGGTGCGCGACCGAAGAGCTGGTCTCAGGTGACGGGGTAAGATTCACCGTGAGCCTTGCCCTGGGTATCAGCCAGAGCGGGGAGGGGGTGGATGCTCTGCTCCAGCGCACCGATCTCGCCCTCTATCAGGCCAAGCACCTGGGACGCAACCGGGTGGAGCTGGCGTGATGACGCCAGGGAATGCCGCAGCCAGCGGGCCAGCAGGTTCATCCGCCTTCATCTTGTCAGACTTGTTCCCTACAATGTCCGCCTCCATGCATTCGAGCCCTCTCATTCGCGATGAGGGGCAGGTCCCGCTCTTCAGGAAGCCTTCATGATCCCCTCTCACTCCTTGTTTGATGCCCATTGGCGCTGGCTGTCACTGCTTTCCCTTGCCCTGCTGTCGGGTTGTGCCAGCGAGCCTCCCGCCCCGACCAGCCCGGCGACGCCGGCGGGGCGCCCCATTCCCAAGGCGATGCAGCCGCAAGAACCGGCCGACATGAAGAGCCGTATCGTGCGTTTCCTGCCGCGCAGCGTGGTGGACAAGCCGGGCTGGGCCAATGACGTGGTGACGGCGCTCACCACCCAGGGGCTGACGGTGAGCGATCACAACGTCTGCAGCGTGCTGGCGGTGGCGGAGCAGGAGGCGACCTATCAGGCGGACCCCGTGGTGCCCAACCTCAACAAGATTGCCTGGAAGGAGATCAATGCCCGGGCCGGCAAGCTGCTCATCCCCGAGTTCATGGTGCGCACGGCCCTCTCCATCCAATCCCCCACCGGCAAGAGCTATGCCGAGCGCATCGACAAACTTCGCACCGAGCGGGAGATGAGCGAGATCTTCGAAGACATGATAGGCAGCGTCCCCATGGGCAAGCAGCTCTTTGGCAATCTCAACCCGGTACGCACCGGCGGCCCCATGCAGGTGAGCGTCGCCTTTGCCGAAGCCAACGCCCGTGGGTACCCCTATCCCGTGAAGGAGTCCATTCGCCACGAGGTGTTCACTCGTCGCGGCGGCATCTGGTTTGGCACCAAACACATCTTCGGCTATCCCGCGGACTACCCGGATACCCTCTATCGCTTCGCCGACTTCAATGCGGGCTGGTACGCGAGCCGCAATGCGGCCTTCCAGGCGGCGGTAAGCCGGGTGAGTGGCAAGCCCCTGGCCCTGGACGGGGATCTCATCCGCTACGACTCGGATCTGCCCGGCAAGACCGAACTCGCGGTCCACAGCGTCGCCAGCCGCGTCAACATGAGCAAGCAGGCCATTCACCAGAGCCTGAAGCTCGGGGACAGCAGCGACTTTGCCAAAAGCGATCTCTACCACAGGGTCTTCGCCCTGGCCGACAAACAGGCCGGGACACGGCAACCCCGCGCCATCTTGCCCGGTATCCAGCTAAAGAGCCCCAAGATCACCCGCAACCTCACCACCGCCTGGTTTGCCAAGCGGGTGGATGACAGGGAGCAGGCCTGCGTCAGAAAGATGGCGACCATTCGCTGATAGCCAGAGACAACAAGGGCGGCCAATGGGCCGCCCTTGTTTATTGTGATTTGACCACCTGGCTGGTCATGGTCGGTAGCTCCCAGGTTCCCCCCAGAGTGATCATGCGACAGCTACCAGTGGTGCTTTTCTCACTCTGCACGAAGGTTTGGCCGTCCCATACCCAGCTTTCGAAAGAAAAACAATCTCCTATTCCTCTTCCTTTGTGCGAGGCACTCAGTTCGCCCTCTCCATAACCGTTTGCGTAAGTGCTGATGAGGGTTGCACTGCTGGTATCAAGGTCCGTATCAATCAGAATAAATGCCGAACCGTCGTTGTAAGCGGCGAGCCAGCAGGGTAGCCGGATCAAGGCTCGTTCCTGGTTCAGGGGATAGATCTGGCCATCTTCCTGATTCTCATATGCGCTGGGACAGACATCTTCATTGACGTGTTGTTTCAGCCAAGCCCTTATGCTCTGTAGCTCAGGCTTGGTGAGTGGGCGAGATAGGTTGTCTGCGGCAACGGCACCTGCATGGATCACGGGGGCCACCAAGGCCGGGGGAATAGTTGTGGTGGGTAACGAGCCCTGTTTGGTCAGGGCTGTACTGGTATTGAGACGGCCTTGGAACTCATCCATTTTGAGAAAAATGGCATAGGCACCGGCACCGGATAACGGTTCTTGGTGCTTGCTCCATTCAAATACCACCTTGCCAGTCCCTTTGATTGCTCGGACGAGCGCTGCAGTTTGGGGCTGGGTGAACGGAGTCCGCTCTTTTACGATGCCGAGCACCTCGCCATTGATGCGCAGTGTGATCAAACCATCAGCGGGGGCCGCCGGAGCCCGCTGATCAACCTCTGCGATGGCAAGCTCGGCATGCAGTGTGCCCTTGGCGCCAGCCTCTCGGGTGAGCAGAACCGAAAGTCCACCCAATTCCGCGCTGTAACCTGCCGCTCGGCATGTGCGCGTGTTGTCACAGGCCAGTTCCCAGTCTTTGTGTTGAAAAGAGAGCCCTTCAGTAAACGAGCCGAGTGCAGAGGCCAATAGTGTTGTGATGAACATTAGAGGTTTCCAGAAGCATTGGGACGGTCAGGATAGCATTCTGGAAGGTTCAAATTGAATCTTGTTTTGGGTTGACTGAGCTGTGCCGAGTGGCGTACCCCTTTGATCCGATTAGAAACTCATCGCCAATCCGATGGAGTAGCCGCTGGTACTGTTGCTGAACATATAGCGGGCCACCAGCCGGGTGCGGGTGATGAAGATGTCGTACTTGCTGCTGTCGAGTTCGAGGCCAAGTCCCAGGGAGTTGAGGCTGTTGAAACCGAGCAGCCCCCGTTGCTGCCCCAGGTATTCGGTTCTGGCCCCTTCCAGCACGTAGCGAAGGGGCCTGTCCAGCAGGGTCCAGTGCCACAGGGGGGCGCGGCGGCGCAGGTAAAGCCCGAGGTTTTCCGCATCGGCCTGACCGCTGACGCTCTCGGCGGTGCCGGTGAAGCTTTGCAGATGCTGGTAGGAGTAGCGCAGCTCGGCATCGATGTCCTGGGCGGCGGAGAAGAGTTCATAGTCCAGCATCAATGAGCCGCCGAGGCCGTAGACATTGAGGGTGCCGCCGTCGAGGAAGTCCAGATTCTTGCCGCTTCTGTGCTCGAGCAGGGCGGCCCCGATGCGAAGGTCGCTGGCCACCGTGCCCAGGGTGACATTGGCGATGGGCCGCAGCACCAGATTGCCACCAAAGCGATCCCGGTGGACGCCGACATCCCAGCCGATGCCGCCGGTGGCGCTCAGGCTGTTCCATTTGGTGGGAATGGTGCGGGTCTCGTTGCCATCGGTGAACACGAACTGGGGATCGTAGCGGCTGTAGCCCAGGGTGCCCTCCAGATAGAGGGGAACATCCTCGCTCAGGGTGGCGCCACCCCCGAGCTGGGTGATGGTGAGGGCAGAGGTGTCGTTGGTGCCGCTGCCGATATCCAGGTTGCTGGCGGTGATATCCGGCACCACGGCGTAGCTCATCAGGGAGACGACGGCGTTGGCGCGCTGTTGAACCAGGCTCTCGTCGCTGGCACGGGCCTTTGTCACAAGACCGGCAGAGACGCCGGCAAGCACCGCCAGCAAGGAAAGTGTGTGAGAAGAGAGCTGTCTTGCCATACCTGGCTCCATGAGTACCCCGTCCATCGGGGCATGTTCACACTGTAACGGGTTTCATCTGGCTTGGCAGCCTGGCAAGGGCCGACCCGTCCTGTTTTGGGGGGTGCGCATTGGCCTGATGGGCCAAGCTGCCCTCGCTTTGGCGGGGGCAGGGGGCCGCAAGAAGGGTGAACCGCTGGGCAGAAATCACAGACATTAATTTATTGTTCAGTTCCCCGGGTGTATAAGAGGCCTCCCATACGAACATTGGGGTGGTAGCAGGGATGGATTACCAGACGGGGCCTTCGGGTCATCATGACGAATGCGCATTACGTTGATGGGAGTCACACCAGATGCAGGACATGCTGCTTGCCATATGGCATCAGGATTTTGATCAGCTTATACAAATGCAGGCAATCGGTCTGCTCGTCACCTGTCTGATGGTGATCCTCTTCTTTGAATCGAGCTTCGTCTTTCTGCCCCTGCCCGGTGACAGCCTGGTGCTGCTGGCGGGCGGTCTGGTGGGCATGGGGGTGCTGGGGCCCGAGGTGACCTTGCTCTATCTGCCGCTCGCAGCCGGGATAGGGAGCGTGCTCGCCTATTGGCAGGGGCAGGCACTGCATGGCACCCGTTTCATGGGCCATGTGGAGCGAATGATCCCGGAAGGGAGCCTGCCCAGGGCCTCCCGACTGCTGGATCGTTACGGCTTCTGGGCCATGTTCGTGTCCCGTTTCATCCCCTTCGTGAGAGTGTTGACCCCCATGTTGATGGGAGTCTCCCGCCTGCACCTGCTGCGGGTGGCCGTGGCGAGTTTTGCCAGCGCCTTCCTCTGGTCCCTGGTATTGAGCATGGTGGGCAAGATGGTGATGGCGACCCCGGTCTTTGCCCATCATCAGGAGCTGCTGACCAAGTGCCTGCTCGTCACCTCTTTCGGGCTGTTCGTCATCGCGGTGGCGGCCATCGGCATGCGGCTGCTCAAGCGTCCGAGCAAGCGGGTGCGCTGATCTCACTGCCCGGGCTGCGCCTGCTGCCGCGTCTGGCGGGCGCAGCCCCCGGAAAAATACAGGCCATTTGAGGCGGCATTCCTGTCGCCTATCTGTTACACTTCGCGCCCGCCATTTTCCGGCTCATCTTCTGATCTGATGTCAGACCCAGCCGTCCTTGGCTCCACGCCTCGCCGATGCCAGGCCACACGCCGGCCCAGGCCACCCACGCCAACTACAGCTCCGCTGGAACACAGGAACCCAACATGAGATTTGAATCGTTCGATTTTGCCCCCGAGATTTTGCGCGCCATCTCAGATTGCGGTTATCAGGAGATGACCCCTGTGCAGAGCCAGGCCATCCCGGCCATTCGCCGTGGCCGCGATGTGCTGGCCAGTGCCCAGACCGGTACCGGCAAGACCGCCGCCTTTGCGTTGCCCATCCTGCAACGTCTGGTAGACAACCCGGCGCCGGTGCAGCCTTCCAATGCCCGCGTGCTGATCCTGACCCCGACCCGCGAGCTGGCAGCCCAGGTGGCGAGCAATATCAACGATTTTGCCAAGTATCTTGATATCACTACCCTCACCATCGTGGGTGGCGGCAAACAGGATGTGCAGGCCAAGAAGCTCAAAGCGGGCGCACACATCATAGTGGCCACCCCTGGCCGTCTGCTCGAGCACCTCACCGCCTGCAACCTGAGCCTCTCCGGGGTCGAGACTCTGGTGCTGGACGAGGCGGATCGCATCCTCGACATGGGCTTTAGCGCCGATGTGCAGCAGATCCTGCAGGCGGTCAACAAGACCCGCCAGAACCTGCTCTTCTCCGCCACCTTCTCCGAGGCGGTGAAAAAGCTGGCCAACCTCATGCTGGACAAACCCCAGGTGGTGGCCGTCGACAAGCAGAACTCCACTGCCGACACCGTGAGCCACACCGTTTATCCGGTGGAACAGAAGCGCAAGCGCGAGCTGCTCTCCGAGCTTATCGGCAAGCAGAACTGGCAGCAGGTGCTGGTGTTTGCCAGCACCCGCGAGAGCTGCGATGAACTGGTGGAGGAGCTCAACCTCGACGGCATCAAGTCTGCCGTGGTGCACGGTGACAAGGCCCAGGGGAGCCGTCGCCGTGCCTTGCGTGAATTCACCGAAGGCAAGCTGCGGGTGCTGGTGGCCACCGAGGTGGCCGCTCGCGGCCTGGACATTCCGAGCCTGGAATACGTGGTCAACTATGATCTGCCGTTCCTCGCGGAAGATTACGTGCACCGTATCGGCCGAACCGGTCGCGCTGGCAAGAGCGGCATGGCCATCTCCTTCGTCAGTCGCGAGGAGGAGCGCACCCTGCTGGAGATCGAGGCCCTCATCGGCCAGAAGATCCGCCGCATCATGGTGCCGGGTTACGAGGTGAGCAGCCGTGACGACCTCATCAAGCAGTTGCAGGAGCGCCGCCGCTTCGGCAAGCGCCCGCAGCGTGAAGACAATGCCGCCGCCCAGGCCATGGCCGAGGCGAAACTGCAAGGTCAGCGCCTCAAGCGTCTGGCGGCGGCCAAGAAGCCCCGTCAGCCGAAATAAGGCAACGTCGCACCCTCCCGGTCGGGGAGGGGCGTTTACTCTCCAAAGGCGCCACTGGCGCCTTTGTGCTGTCGATGACGCGGCCCCTGGCCGCCCCGTTTCAGAGGATCCGAGATGACCCTTCCTGCTTACAATCAGGCCCTGCTCGAGATGGCCCGCCAGAGCCTGGCGGAGCTGGAGCGCACCGCTGCCCAGAAGACGGGCAAACGCACCCCCGCCCAGGAGAGCCACTTTCTCTGTACCTGGATGGCGGATTCTCTCAAGGAGAAACGCTTCTCCCGGCTGGTGATGGAGGATCTCAAGGCCTGGGTGCAACTGGGGCGGACGCTGGGGGCGGGGGCCGATCTCAAGGGGCTGCTTGAGCGGGTGCAGCGCCAGTATGAGCGTGCCATGCATGAGCCGGTACAGCTGGGGGCGCGCCTGGCCGATCTGCTTTTGGCGCTGGAGGGGGCGGGCTGGCTGGTGTTCACCGACAGCGAACTGAACACCCGGCAGCGGCTGCTGAGCCAGGGGCAATCCAGCCTGATCATCTCGGCCAGCGAGTATCAGGGCCATATCGAGGGAGGTGAGCTGGTCAAGCCCCTCACCCTCTATGTGCGCGGGGACGAGCAGGTACTGGCCGAGGCGGCATTTGCCCGGGGCCTGCTGCTGAGCCAGGGCAACAAGAAAACCACCCTGGTCAAGCACCACAAGGCCTATCGGCTGATGCCGGGCAACGCGCAGCCGGCCCTGGCGCTGCTGTCCTCCTGATCCCGCCTTCTCATCCCGTCACCCGGCCCTGCGCCGGGTTTTTTTATGGCAAATGCACCCCACGGGGTTGCCTGCACGCCCGGGGCCGGGCGGGCAATCTTTGTCGCAGCCAAGGGGCTCCCCCTCTGATGGGGGGCGTCCCCCATATGGAGGGATGGTGGGGTGGTGCTTCTGCTCTAGGGTGGATGGGCCCCAAAGAGGGCCTTAAAGGAAGCAGACCGCCTGACAAGGCGACACTCAATGAATGAGGAAACATGATGAAAGCGACTCCAATTGCCCTGTTGCTGGCCGGCGTGCTGGCGTCCCCGCTCTGCGCCGCCGGACTCGATGCCCGGCTCACCCTGGTGGAGGGCAGCACAGACGATGTGCGCGTCAACCTGACCCTGACCAACACCGGGGAGAAGCCGGTTCGTCTGCTCAAATGGCAACTGCCAGGCAGCGAGGATGCCCCCCTGTTCCAGGTGGAGCGTGACGGCCAGCCGGTGGATTACGAAGGGGCCCTGATCAAGCGGGCCGCCCCGAGTGACAAGGACTACCAACTGCTCAAGGCAGGCCAGAGCCTGACAGTCCAGGCGGAGGTCTCCGGTCTCTACGACATGAGCGCCCAGGGCCAGTACAGCATCCGTTACCTGCTGCCGACCGTGGCGCAGGAGGGGAAAGCGGCCAAGGCCAAACAGGCCCAGGCGAGCGAGTCCAATGCCGTGACCCTCTGGGTGGAAGGGGTGAGCGACGATCGGGTGCTGGCCAAGGCTGCGGTGGCCGAGCCCCAGGCGGTGAGCGCCTCGGTCAGCTTCAGCGGCCGTTGCACCAACACCCAGAAGAGCGACATCCTGGCGGCGCTCGATGCCGCGAGTGGCATCGCCAACAACTCCAGCAGCTACCTCGCGGTGGACAAGCCGAATGGACAGCGCTACCGGAGCTGGTTTGGCGCCTATGACGCCACCCGCTGGAACCAGGCCGAGACCAACTTCAGCAAGATCAAGGATGCCATCGACAACAAGCCGCTCACCTTCGACTGCGGTTGCAAGCAGAGTTACTTTGCCTATGTCTATCCGGACCAGCCCTACAAGGTCTATCTGTGCAAGAGCTTCTGGACTGCGCCGGTCACCGGGACCGATTCCCGCGCCGGCACCATTGTCCACGAGCTGAGCCACTTCAACGTGGTGGCGGGCACCGACGATCTGGGATACGGTCAGGCCAATGCGCGCAATCTGGCGAGCACGGATCCCCAGAAGGCCCTGAACAACGCCGACAACCACGAATATTTCGCCGAGAATACCCCGAGCGAAAATTGAGTTGCAAACAGGGGCCGGATGGCCCCTTTTTTGACGGAGGCACCATGATGACACTCTTGCTCACCACCCTGGCACTGGCGCCCTTGCAGTGCGAGCTGTCGGTCAGCGCAGAGAGCGGGGTGAACGAACCCCTGCCCCTGGTGATGACCCTGACCAACCGGGGGGAGACGCCCCTCGAGGTATTGACCTGGTTCACCCCCTTCGAGGGGTGGTTTGCCGATGCCATCGACCTGACCCGCGATGGGCAGCCGCTGGACTATCGAGGGCCGCTTGCCAAGCGAGGTACCCCCGGGGACGGCGACTTCCTGCACCTGGGGGCGGGGGAGCAGAGCCAGGCCGATGCGGACCTGGCGCAGGCCTACGATCTGTCCCAACCGGGCCGCTACCGGCTCAGCTATCGTGCCCAGCCCCTGACGCTGACCAAGGGCGTGGCGCCCAGCTGCCCCGCCATCGACTTTACCCGGGTGGCCCCCTAGGCGATCTGCGGCTTGCCCTTGGTATCCAGCAGCCCGACGGCGCGGGGGGCCACCGCCAGACCGCGTGACGATTGGCTTTCCCGCCAGCAGCAGTGCACCAGCGTGATCACATGGTGAGCCAGGGTGTTGTCTTTATCCGGATGACGCAGGGGATGGGCCACCGAGTGGGTCGATAGCAAAATGATGAACATGAGGGGCGGTCCAGCCATGCCATGCACCGGGCCGACTCGTTTACACCGTCAAGGAGGAGACATGGCACTGGAACAACTGAAACGGGAGCTGGAGCGCTTTGGCGAGCAGAATGACGGCGCGCAACACTCCCGTGGCAGCAAGATGCTCAACATTACCCGCGACACCGGCGAACTGCTGGCGGTGCTGGTGCAGACGAGGGGGGCGCAGGCTGTGCTGGAGATCGGCACCTCCAACGGTTACTCCACCCTCTGGCTGGCCGAGGCAGTGAAACGGCTGGGGGGCCGGGTCACCACCATCGAGCTGGACGAGGGCAAACGGACCATGGCGGCGACCAACTTTGAGCGGGCCGGGCTCACTCCCTGGATTGAGCAGTTGGCGGGGGAGGCCGGCAGCCTGTTGCCCTGCCTGCCGACGGCGGGCTATCAGCTCATCTTCCTCGACTCCGAGCGCCGCCACTACCAGGCCTGGTGGCCCGAGATCCAGCGCCTGCTTGCCCCTCGTGGCCTGCTGGTGGTGGACAATGCCATCTCCCATGAGGACGAGATGAGGGAGTGGATGGCACAGGTGCGGCGTGACCCCGATTTCCTGACTTCCCTGGTGCCGGTGGGCAAGGGGGAGTGGCTGGTGGTGCGGTTGTAGGAGGGCTGGATGGAAAACAGGACCATGGAACCAAAAACCGTGGTGCAGACCACAGGCAGGCCATGCAAAGCAACGATTTCGTCAAGACCCCCAGGTGGCTGAGCGATGACTTCCTCTGTGACTGGCCAACGTTGGGGGAGCGGCGCGCGGGGCGGGTCAACTTCGTCGAGATCCATCGGCGCTACCCGGCGACCGGGCCCTGGAATGTCGACATCGTTCGCCTGCTGGAGCAGGGCGGGAGGTGGTGACCGAAGGGGTGATCATCGACGGTGACGTCAAGGCGCGTGCCATCCCGCCATGACCTTCCACGTGGTGCGTGGCAATCCCATTTGTCATCAGACTGAATTTTGGCCCGATTGATACGTTATGTCGTGATTGGGCCACTGCCATCCCGCGGGAGCTGCAACCCGCCTGATATGGTTTCCGCTGACGGAGCGCCGCCAGCGGGGCAATTCCTCGGCTAGCCCGGCCATTATTTATTCGTTATCCATTATTTCGCTAAATATCCCCGTATTTCATGGTTGGGTCATGCCATGAGCCACGTTATGTTTCATCCATACCGCCAGCAAGCACTATGAAGGTTATCTCTGCCGATAATTAATTTAAATTAAACATGATAACCGGCTGGTTTTATTTTGTGGTGGTTGGCAAGCGCTCTGGATGTTCATAAATATAACGAGGTGAATAATGAAAAAACGGCACTCCCTGTTTTTAATGGCGGCACTTCCGCTGGCACTGATGACATCGGTACAGGCACAGTCAAGCCTGGCCGAGATCCAGCGGGCTGGAGTGATCAAGATCGGCACCGAAGGGACCTATCCTCCCTTCACCTACCACGACAAGAGCGGCAAGCTGGTGGGCTTTGACGTGGAGATCGGCGAGCTGATTGCAAGCGGTCTGGGCGTGAAGCCGCAGTTCGTCGAGGGCAAGTGGGACGGGCTCATCGCCGGGGTGGACGCCAAGCGCTACGACCTGGTGCTCAACGAAGTGGCCATCACCCCTGAACGGCTGAAAAAATATGATTTTTCAGACCCCTACATCACTTCCAAGGCGGTGATCGTGGTGCACAGCGACAACCAAAGCATCAAGAGTTTTGCCGATCTGAAGGGCAAGAAATCCTCCCAGTCCCTGACCAGCAACTTCGCCCACCTGGCGAAATCATCGGGTGCCGAGGTGGTGGCCACCGAGGGATTCAACCAGTCACTCGAACTGGTGCTGACCGGGCGGGTGGATGCCACCATCAACGACAGCCTCTCCTTCCTCGACTTCAAGAAACAGAAGCCAGACGCCAAATTGAAGGTGGCGGCCAGCGAGGCCAAGGGGGAGCAATCTGCCGCCCTGCTCGCCAAGGGGCAACCCGAGTTGCTGGCTGCCATCAATCAGGCGCTGCGCAATGCCAAGCAGGATGGCGAATATCAGAAAATATCGCAGAAATATTTCGGCACCGACGTCTCGCAATAATATCGTGGCAACATAATAACAACTGAGGATATTAACGTGCCGGCCTGGTTGCAGTTAATGATCGACTCTTTTTGGCCCCTGCTCAGTGCGGGGCTTATTTTTACCGTGCCACTCACTCTGATTACCTTCGTGCTGGGAATCGTGCTCGGCTTGTCGGTGGCGCTGGCCAGATTATATGGTCCGGCCCCGCTGGTGATGCTGGTCCGCTTCTATGTCTGGCTTATTCGGGGCACGCCGCTGCTGGTGCAGCTGTTTCTGATCTTTTACGGTCTGCCGAGCGCCGGCATCGTGCTGGACGCCTTCACCGCCGCCGTCATCGGTTTCACCCTCAACATCGGTGCCTACAGCTCGGAGATCATTCGTGCCACCCTGGCGGCCATCCCCAAGGGGCAGTGGGAGGCGGCCTACTCCATCGGCATGAACTGGACCCAGGTGATGTGGCGGGTGATCCTGCCGCAGGCGGCGCGCATCGCGGTGCCACCGCTCTCCAACACCTTCATCTCCCTGGTCAAAGACACGTCGCTGGCGGCGGCGGTGACCGTGCCCGAGCTGTTTCAGGCGGCCCAGCGCCTCGCCTCCGTCACCTATGAGCCGCTCATTCTCTATATCGAGACGGCCCTCATCTACCTGATGTTCAGCTCGGTGCTCTCCACCCTGCAAGACAGGCTGGAGCAGCGACTGGCTCACAAAGAGACCCGGGAGGTCGCCCTATGATCCGCTTGAGTGGCATCGAGAAACAGTTTGCGGGGCAGCGCGTGTTGAAAGGGGTGGGGCTGGCGATGGCCGCGGGCAGCGTCACCGCCCTGATCGGTCCCTCCGGCAGCGGCAAGAGTACCCTGCTGCGCTGCGTGAACCTGCTGGAGCGGCCCGATGCAGGCCAGCTGGTGCTGGGGGGCAGCGAGCTCGACTTTACCCGGCATCTGTCACGGCAAAGCGTGCTGGCCCTGCGCCAGCAGACCGGTATGGTGTTCCAGAATTTCCAGCTGTTCCCGCACATGACGGTGCTGGAGAACGTGATGGAAGGGTTGGTGACCGTGTTGAAGTGGCCCAGGGAGAGGGCAGTGGCGCGCGCCCTGCAACTGCTCGACAAGGTGGGGCTCAGGCACAAGGCCGAGGCGGTGCCTGCCACCCTCTCCGGCGGTCAGCAGCAGCGGGTCGCCATTGCCCGGGCGCTGGCGCCATCCCCCAAGGTGCTGCTCTGTGACGAGCCTACCTCGGCGCTGGATCCCGAGCTTGCCCAGGAGGTGGTGGCCGTGCTGCGCCAGCTGGCCAGTGAGGGGACCACCATGCTGATCGCCACCCATGACTTGCGTCTTGCAGCCCAGATTGCGCAGCAGGTGATCTTCCTGGAGGCCGGGGAGGTGGTGGAGGCGGGCAGTGCGCGCCAGATGTTCACCACCCCCAAGCGGGCACGTACCTTCGAATACATCTCCACCCTCACCGAACGGCTGCCGGAGAGCTGGAGTATCTAGCCGGTTCTGGCGGATTGAGAGCGAGATAAAAAAACAGCCCCGCACGAGCGGGGCTGTTTGCATGACAGCGTGGTTGCGACGGCAGATCACACGGCCAGGTAGTCCATGATGCCTTCGGCCGCCTTGCGACCCTCGTAAATGGCGGTCACCACCAGATCCGAGCCGCGCACCGCGTCACCACCGGCGAACACCTTGGGGTTGCTGGTCTGGAAGGCGTACTCGGCCTTCTCGGGCGCCTTGATGCGATCCCGGCCGTCGAGCTCGACGCCGTGCTCTGCCATCCAGGGCTGGGGGTTGGGCTGGAAGCCGAACGCCATCACCACCGCATCGGCAGCCAGCACCTGCTCGGAGCCTTCAATGACCACAGGATTGCGGCGGCCATTGGCATCGGGGGCGCCAAGCTCGGTGCTCACCACCTTGATGCCGCAGGTGCGGCCGTGAGCGTCCAGTTCGACCCCGACAGGTTGCAGGTTGAACATAAATTCCACCCCTTCCTCCTGGGCGTTTTTCACCTCCCGCTTGGAGCCTGGCATGTTCTCGGCATCCCGGCGGTAGGCACAGATCACCCGATCGGCCCCCTGGCGGATGGCGGTGCGCACGCAGTCCATGGCGGTGTCGCCGCCCCCCAGCACCACTACCTGCTTGCCGGCGAAGTCGATGTAATCGGCTTGCGCCTTCTCAAAGCCCAGCAAGCGATTGGCGTTGGAGATGAGGTAGGGCAGGGCGTCGTAGACCCCCGGCGCCTCTTCGTTGGCAAAGCCGCCCTTCATGTACTTGTAGGTGCCGACCCCGAGGAAGACCGCATCGAACTCGCCGAGCAGGTCGGCGAAGGTGACGTCACGGCCCACTTCGGTCTCGAGGCGAAACTCCACCCCCATCCCCTCGAAGATCTCGCGGCGGCGTTGCATCACCTCTTTCTCCAGCTTGAAGGAGGGGATACCGAAGGTGAGCAGGCCACCGATCTCCGGGTACTTGTCGAACACCACAGGGGTGACGCCGTTGCGTGCCAGCACGTCGGCACAGGCAAGGCCCGCGGGGCCCGCGCCAATGACGGCGACCCGCTTGCCGGTCTTGACCACCTTGGAGAGATCCGGGCGCCAGCCCATCTCGAACGCCTTGTCGGTGATGTATTTTTCGATGTTGCCGATGGTCACGGCGCCGAATCTGTCGTTGAGGGTGCAAGCACCCTCACACAGTCTGTCTTGCGGGCAAACGCGGCCACATACCTCCGGCAGGCTGTTGGTCTGGTGGGAGAGCTCCACCGCCTCCAGAATGCGTCCCTCGTTGGCCAGCTTCAGCCAGTTGGGGATGTAGTTGTGTACCGGGCACTTCCACTCGCAATAGGGGTTGCCGCAGTCGAGGCAGCGATCCGCCTGCATGCCGACCTGGGCCTGGTTGAAGGGCTCGTAGATCTCCACGAACTGGATCTTGCGGATCTTGAGCGGCTTCTTGGGCGGGTCGACCCGCTGGACATCGATAAACTGGAATACGTTCTGGCTCATAGGGTTCCCTCCTTATTGCGCCTGGATTCTGAGTTCTGCACTGGAACGGCTGGTGTGGCCAAGCAGCGATTTGACGTCGCTGGACTTGGGTTTGATCAGCCTGAACTTGGGCACATAGGAGTCGAAGTTGGCCAGGATCTCCTCGGCACGCGAGCTGCCAGTCTCGTTGAGGTGCGCCGTGATGATACCGCGCAGGTGCTCCTGGTGGATGGCCAGATCCGCCACCTCCAGCAGTTCGACCAGCTCGGGGTTGGTGCGCTTGGCAAAGTTGCCGCACTCGTCGAGCACGTAGGCGAAACCGCCTGTCATGCCCGCCGCGAAGTTGACACCGGTCTTGCCGAGCACGGTGACGATGCCGCCTGTCATGTATTCACAGCCGTTGTCGCCAATCCCCTCGACCACCGCCAAGGCCCCTGAGTTGCGCACCGCGAACCGCTCGCCTGCGGTCCCTGCGGCATAGAGCTTGCCGCCGGTGGCGCCATAGAGGCAGGTGTTGCCGATGATGGCCGCCTCGTGGGATTTGAACGCCACGCCGACGTGGGGTTTGATTACCAGCTTGCCGCCGGTCATCCCCTTGCCCACGTAGTCGTTGGCATCCCCGGTGAGGATCATCTCAAGGCCACCGGCGTTCCAGACGCCGAAGCTCTGGCCGGCGGTGCCGTTGAAGTGCACCTTGACCGGATCGGCCGCCATGCCCTGGTTGCCGTGGCGCTTGACGATTTCGCCGGACAGACGTGCACCCACGGAGCGGTCGGTGTTGCGGATGTCGTAGCGGAACTCGCCGCCACTCATGTTTTCCACCGCGTCCAGCAGGTCTTCCACCATCTTGAGGTTCAAGGGCCCCTTGTCGAAGGTGGGGTTGTGCTGCTGGCTGAACAGACTGGAGCCTGCCGGTGCAACCGGGGCCGCCAGGATGCCGGACAAGTCCAGCTTGGCCTGACGGGCGGTGAGGCCGGGCAGGGCTTCCAGCAGGTCGGTACGACCGATGAGGTCGGTGAGCTGGGTGACGCCCAGCTCGGCCATCAGCTCGCGGGTCTCCTCGGCGATGAACTTGAAGTAGTTCATCACCATCTCCGGCAGGCCGGTGAAGTGTTCGCGGCGCAGCTTCTCATCCTGGGTGGCGACGCCGGTGGCGCAGTTGTTCAGGTGGCAGATACGCAGGTATTTGCAACCGAGCGCCACCATGGGGCCGGTACCGAAGCCAAAGCTCTCGGCGCCGAGGATTGCCGCCTTGATGATGTCCAGACCCGTCTTGAGACCGCCATCCACCTGCAGGCGCACCTTGTGGCGCAGGCCGTTGGCCACCAGCGCCTGCTGGGTTTCGGCCAGGCCCAGCTCCCAGGGGGAGCCAGCGTATTTGACCGAGGTGAGCGGGCTGGCGCCGGTGCCGCCGTCGTAGCCGGAGACGGTGATGAAGTCCGCATAGGCCTTGGCCACGCCGCAGGCGATGGTGCCGACGCCAGGTTCGGACACCAGTTTCACCGACACCAGGCAGTTAGGGTTGATCTGCTTGATGTCGAAGATGAGCTGGGCCAGATCCTCGATGGAGTAGATGTCGTGGTGCGGCGGCGGGGAGATCAGGGTCACGCCGGGCACCGAGTAGCGCAGTTGGGCGATTTGCGCGGTGACCTTGTCACCGGGCAGCTGGCCCCCTTCGCCGGGCTTGGCGCCCTGGGCGACTTTTATCTGCACCACGTCCGCGTTCATCAGGTAGTGCGGGGTGACGCCAAAGCGACCGGAAGCCACCTGTTTGATGCGAGAGTTCTTCTCGGTACCGAAGCGTTTGGGATCCTCGCCACCTTCACCGGAGTTGCTCTGACCGCCGAGGCGGTTCATGGCGATGGCCAGGGCCTCGTGGGCTTCAGGGCCGAGGGCGCCGATGGACATGGCCGCGGAGTCGAAGCGGGGGAACAGCCTGGCGGCTGGCTCCACCTGATCCAGCGCCACCGGGGTGGTGCCCTGTTTGAGCGACAGCAGATCCCGCAGGGTGGCGACCGGCCGCTCGTTCACCAGACGGGCATACTCCTTGTAATCGGCGTAGTTGCCGGAGCGCACCGCCACTTGCAGGGTCTGCACCACGTCCGGGTTGTAGGTGTGGTACTCGCCACCGTGGACGAATTTCAAGAGGCCGCCCTGGGTCAGTGGCTTGCGGCCGAGCCAGGCCAGACGGGACAGATTGATCTGATCCTGCTGGATGTCGGCAAAGTCGGCACCCTGGATGCGGCTCGATACGCCGCGGAAGCAGAGCTCGACAACAGCCTTGGAGAGGCCCACCGCCTCAAACAGCTGGGAGCAGCGGTAGCTTGCCACCGTGCTGATGCCCATCTTGGACATCACCTTGTAGAGGCCCTTGTTGATGCCGTTGCGGTAGTTGAGCATGGCCTGGCGCAGGCTCATCTTGAGCACGCCTTCCTCTACCTGCTTGGCGAGGGTCTCGTAGGCGAGGTAGGGGTAGATGGCGGTGGCGCCAAAGCCCAGCAGCACGGCGAAGTGGTGCGGGTCGCGCACGCTCGCGGTCTCCACCAGGATATTGGCGTCGCAGCGCAGGTTGTTGTCCACCAGGGTACGCTGCACCGCACCCACCGCCATGGCGGCCGGGATGGGCAGGGTATCCGGGCTGATGTCCCGGTCTGACAGGACCAGCAGCACCGCGCCGCTGCGGGCCGCTTCAGCTGCCTCGTGGCAGAGGCGCTCGAGGGCAGCCTGCAGCCCCTCTTCGGGCTGGTAGTTGAGGCTCAGCACCGCATGGCGGTAGTGCTCACCTTCCAGGGCCAGCAACTGATGGAAGTCGGAGTAGAGCAGGATCGGCGACTGGAACAGCACCCGGTGGGCGTGACCGAAGGTCTCGTTGAACACGTTTTGCTCGCGGCCGATACAGGTGGCCAGGGACATGACGTGATTTTCCCGCAGGGGATCGATGGGCGGGTTGGTCACCTGGGCGAACATCTGGCGGAAGTAGTCGTACAGGGTACGCTGGCTGGAGGAGAGCACCGCCATCGGGGTGTCATCCCCCATGGAGCCCACTGCCTCCTGGCCATTCTCGCCGAGCACGCGGATCACCTGATCCAGCTCTTCAAAGGAGTAGCCGAACAGCTTCTGGTAAGTCTTGAGCCGGTCATCCGGGAATTCCCGCGACCCCGTGCTGGCATCGTCCATCTGCTCGAAGGGCACCAGGCGCTTGCAGTGCTTGTCCATCCACTGCTTGTAGGTGTGACGGCTCTTGAGATCGTCGTCAATTTCGAAGCTGGTCCAGATCTTGCCGTTGCTGGTATCGACCACGAACAGCTCCCCCGGGCCGACACGGCCCTTCTCCAGCACTTCGTCCGGGGTGTAGTCCCAGGTGCCCACTTCGGAGGCCAGCGTGATGAACTTGTCCTTGGTGATGACGTAACGTGCCGGACGCAGACCGTTTCTGTCGAGTGCGCAGGTGGCGTAACGACCGTCGGTCATGACGATGCCGGCCGGGCCGTCCCAGGGCTCCATGTGCATGGAGTTGAAGTCGTAGAAGGCGCGCAGGTCGTCATCCATGTTCGGGTGCTTCTGCCACGCAGGCGGGATCAGCAGGCGCATGGCACGGAACAGGTCCATGCCGCCGGCCAGGAAGAGATCCAGCATGTTGTCGAGGCTGGAGGAATCCGATCCCGTGGTGTTGACGAAGGGGGCGGCCTCTTGCAGATCGGGGATCAGCGGGGTGGCGAACTTGTAGCTGCGCGCCTTGGCCCACTGGCGGTTGCCGGCAATGGTGTTGATCTCGCCGTTGTGGGCGAGGTAGCGGAACGGCTGCGCCAGCGGCCAGCGTGGGCTGGTGTTGGTGGAGAAACGCTGGTGGAACACGCAGATGGCGGCCTGCATGCGGATGTCGGCCAGATCCAGATAGAAGCGCGGCAAATCCACCGGCATGCACAGTCCCTTGTAGACGGTGACCAGGTTGGAAAGGCTGACCACATAGAAGTAGTCGTCGCTGATGCGCTTCTCGATGCGGCGGCGCACGATATAGAGGCGGCGCTCGAGATCCTTGTCGACCCAGCCCGGGGGCGCGTTGACAAAGACCTGTTCAATACTGGGCAGGGACGCCTTGGCGATGGAACCGAGTACGTTGGTATCGATGGGCACCTTGCGCCAGCCGACCAGACTCAGGGTCTCTCTTTCCAGCTCCTCGTCGATGATGTCGCGAGTGGCCTGGGCCAGGATGGGATCGGGGTTGAGAAACAGCATACCGACCGCGTAGTTGCGGCCCAGGTGCCATCCCTTCTCTTCGGCGACCGCTCTAAAGAAGCTGTCGGGTTTTTGCAGCAACAGGCCGCAGCCGTCGCCGGTCTTACCATCAGCGGAGATACCGCCGCGGTGCTGCATGCGAGCCAAGGCTGACATCGCGAGACGGACAAGCTTGTGGCTGGCTTCCCCTTCCATGTGGGCCAACAGGCCGAAGCCACAGTTATCCCTCTCCAGCTTTGGATCATATAGTGACATTGCATTTCTCCCTTGCTCGGCCTTCCATCGCACTGTCATCAACAGACTGCATAAATTGCGATTGGCTCTTGTGGTTCCGTCCGCCTGAGGTGGCGAATCTCCAAACTAATGGGATTTTCGGGCAAGGTCAATTGGACATCCCGCTTGTTTGCAATGTTACATCGCCATAACAAAATGTGGGTTTTTGAGACTCAATCAGCATTTTTGTGTATTTATGACTGCTTTTTTTTTATTTGTTGGCTTTATGTTCTGGTTGTGGACGGTTTAGTGGTTGACTGCATGGTGGCGGGGAACTGTAGTAATTTTACAAAGTCATCTCTGGTGTGCTTGGCGGGGATCACATTTCAGGATCCTGCGTCTTGCATTTGTCCATAAGCAGACTAAACAGGATTTTTTCAGTAGTTACAGCCGGTTATGGGCGAGAGGTTATGACACTTTTCTCCATGTTGCAGGAGTGACAGGTTGTCAAAAGTGACCGTGAATGCCGACTGTTGGGTATTTATCGCATCTAACGTGAATATTTATATGATTTTTGGGTAGAGAGCGGGATTGATCCAGCGCAGCCTGCCCGCTGGGCTGCGTCGCTAGAATGACATCTCATTTCGGAGGTGTCATGCAGTTACACGAACTCATCAATACATTTGGCCAGGATCTCAAGCAGCGCCACGGCCAGAAGATCCACAAGCTCTCCATCCACGGGGCCTTTACCTGCCCCAACCGGGACGGCACCCTGGGCCGGGGTGGCTGCACTTTCTGCAATGTCTCCTCCTTTGCCGACGAGTCGGCCCAGCAACTCTCCGTGGTGCAGCAACTGCTGGCACGCCGGGACGAGGTGACCCGGGCCAGGCGCTATCTGGCCTACTTTCAGGCCTATACCAGCACCTATGCCGAAGTGGAGTACCTTCAGCGCATGTATGAAGAAGCCTTGTCGGTGAGCGACATGGTGGGGCTCTGCGTCGGAACTCGCCCTGATTGTGTACCCGATGCGGTGCTGGATCTGCTGGCAGGTTATCAGGCCAGAGGTTACGAGGTGTGGCTGGAGCTCGGGCTGCAAAGTGCCAACGACAAGACGTTGCAACGCATCAATCGGGGTCACGGCTATGCCGCTTATGCCGATGCCGTTGCCCGAGCCCATCTGCGAGGCATCAAGGTGTGTGCCCATCTCATCGTCGGCCTGCCCGGCGAGGTGCCGATGGACAGCCTGGAAACCCTCCACCGTGTCGTGGAGACCGGCGTCGAGGGCATCAAGCTTCACCCACTACATGTGGTGGAGGGGAGCACTCTTGGCAAGGCGTGGCAGGCGGGGCGGCTGGATGTGTTGACGATGGAGCAGTATGTGGCGGCGGCGGTCGCCATGATCCAGTACACGCCTCCCGAGGTGGTCTATCACAGGGTCTCGGCGTCGGCGCGCCGCCCGACCCTGCTGGCCCCCGCCTGGTGCGAGAATCGCTGGAGCGCCATGACCGCCATTGCCGCGGCGCTGGCACGCTCAGGCCCTCAGGGGCACTGCCTGGGACGCCCTTTTTCTCTCCCTTCCACGGGCGAGTGCCAACTCTAATTTCGTCAAAAAAACAGTGGGTTATTAGATGAAATTCAGTCTTTGGAGTATAGTTTCGTTCAAGTCACCTTGATAAGATGGTCGGCTTGAAAAAAGATATAGTTATCAATAACTCTTTGCAGTTTGTATACCGGGCGGGCTTTCTTCGTACCGGGTGGCATATTTCTTGGCAACATCAGGTGCCCGGCATGTCCCCTCCGTTTCCGGCATGAAAATCTGTGAGGGAAGCGAGACATGCAGTGTCCCGGCTCTGTGCGCTAATCGGGTTGTGGGTCTGGGTGGCGAGGTCTGTTCTGTTTTTCCGGATCGCCGCCGGGCTTTGGATATTCGGCCCCGAGACAACCTTCTGAATCATGTTTGATGGGATGCTATGCAAGCAGAAACCAGCCATATAGATGAACTGTTGGAGTGCCTGGTCTTTTTGACCCGCTTTTACGGGGTGCCCAACAGTCAGGATGCTCTCACCACCGGCTTGCCACTGGTCTCCGGGCGTCTCAGCACGGCGCTCTTCAGTCGTGCCGCCGAGCGGGGCGGTCTCTCTGCCCGCGAAGTGATCCAGCCCCTTGAACAGATCACCTCCCTGCTGCTGCCCTGCGTCTTGCAGACGCGCAATGGCGGCGCCTGCATCTTGCTTGAATGGAATGAAGAACGGACCCAGGCGAGGGTCATCTTTCCCCAGGCCGGAGACGCGGCCCAATGGGTCAGTCTTGCCCAGCTGGGTGACGAGTACAATGGTCGTCTGTTCTACGTTAAGCGGCAGTTCAAGTTTGATGAGCGCTCGCCCAAAGTGCTGGAGACCCGTGATGGTCACTGGTTCTGGAGCACCTTGTTCGAGTCCCGCGGTATCTATCGGGATGTGCTGGTGGCCTCGATCCTCATCAACCTGTTTGCCATCGCCAGCCCCCTGTTCACCATGAACGTCTATGACAAGATTGTGCCCAACCTGGCATTCGACTCCCTCTGGGTGCTGGCGGTTGGAGCCATGGTGGTGTTCACCTTCGACTTCGTGATGCGCCAGCTGCGCAGCTACTTCATCGATATTGCAGGCAAGAAATCCGACGTGCTGTTGTCGGCCAAAATCTTTGCCAAGGTGATGGGCATGAAGATGGAGTCCAGGCCTGCGTCGACCGGTGCCTTTGCCAAGCACTTGCAGGAGTTTGAATCGGTGCGCGAGTTTTTCACGTCGGCCACCGTCTCCACCCTGATCGATCTGCCGTTTGCCATCTTCTTCCTCTTCATCATCTGGATTTTCGCCGGTGTGATGGTGGTGGTGCCCATCATCGCCATCCTGATCCTGGTGGCCTACAGCTTCTACATTCAGGCACCGCTGAAGCAATCCATCGAGGAGGGCTCCCGACTCGCCTCTCAGAAGAACGCCAATCTGATCGAAAGCATCTCGGGCCTTGAGACCGTGAAGATTTTCGGGGCCGAGAGCATGTTCCAGCACCGCTGGGAGCAGGCGGTGTCCCACATCTCGACCTGGGGCGTGCAGACCCGGCGCATCACCAACTCCATGTCTTCTCTGGCGAGCTACATCCAGCAGGTGGTGACAGTGGGACTGGTGATCGTCGGTGTTTACCAGATCTCGGAAGGATTGGTGACCATGGGGGGCATGATAGCGGCCGTGATGCTGTCGAGCCGGGCCATCGCCCCCATGGTGCAGCTGTCGGTGCTTTCCACCCGCTACAACCAGGCCAAGTCGGCACTCGAGATCCTGGAGAAGATCATGATGACGCCGGGTGAGCAGGAGGAGGGCAGGCAGTACATCCACCATCCGGTCATCCAGGGGCGCATCGAGTTTGAAAATGTCTCCTTCAAGTATCCGGGCATGGAGAGCAGTACCCTGCACAACATCAACCTGCGCATCGAGCCGGGTGAGAAGGTGGCCATCATCGGGCGGATCGGTGCGGGTAAAACCACGCTGGAGAAATTGCTGATGGGCCTCTATCGCCCGACTGACGGCCTGGTGCGTCTGGATGGCTTTGAGCTGGACCAACTGCCGCCGACCATCATTCGCCGCAACATCGGCTGTGTGCCGCAAGATGTGACCCTCTTCTTTGGTTCCGTGCGGGACAACATCATGCTGGGTAATCCCCTGGTGGACGATGCCCGTGTCTTGCGCGCCGCCAAGCGGGCCGGGGTCACCAACTTTACCAACCGGGATCCCAACGGTCTCGACAGACAGATAGGCGAAGGGGGACGTCAGCTCTCCGGTGGCCAGCGTCAGTCCATCCTGCTGGCGCGCGCCCTGCTCAACGATCCCCCCATTCTGGTGATGGACGAGCCGACCTCCAACATGGACAACCAGTCAGAGATGCACGTGAAGCAGGAGCTGGCGCGGCTCGGCCCCGAAACCACCCTTATCCTCATCACCCACAAGACCTCCATGCTGGATGTCGCTTCCCGGGTCATCGTCGTGGAGCAGGGGAAGATAGTGGCGGACGGTCCCAAAGAGGTGGTGTTGCAGCAATTGAAGGAAGGCAAGGTGCGGGTGCAGGAGACGGCGAATGGCTAACCACTGGTTCAAGAAAACGCCCTCAGATACGGTCTTGCCGGCTCCCGAACATCTCGAGTACGTGGATGACGGCGCCGCCGCCGTGCTGCTGACGACACCCACCCGTGCCAGAGTCCTTCTCTGGGCCTGCTTCCTGTTTTTTGTCAGCGCCATCGTCTGGGCCGCCTGGGCAGAGCTGGATGAAGTGACCGTCGGCCAGGGCAAGGTGATACCGTCGCGCCAGTTGCAGGTGATCCAGAACCTGGAAGGGGGGATCGTCAAGGAGATCTTCGTCAAGGAGGGGGACATCGTCGAGAAGGGACAGCCACTGCTGCGCATCGACGATACCCGCTTCAAGTCGGATTTTCGCGAACGGGAGCAGGAGCTGGTCACCCTCAAGGGGGATATTGCCCGCCTGCGCGCCGAAATTCGCAGCGTGGTGGTCAAGAACGAGCCCAATCTGGGGTGGCGTGAACAGGTAGCCATCGACAAACAGGCCATCGAGTTCCCCGAAGGGTACGAGAATGTATTTGCGGAATATGCCGCCCGTGAAAGATCGGTGCAGGAGGCGCGGTTAAACAACCTCAAGAACCAGCTCTACATTCTGGGACAGCAGATCGAGCAGAAAGAGCAGGAGACCATAGAGCTCAATGCCAAGATCCGGACCGTCGGCCGCAGCGTTGATTTGGCTCGTCAGGAGCTGAACATCAGCCGTCCTCTCGCAAAAGAGGGTATAGTTCCTCAAGTGGAGCTAATTAAACTGGAGCGGCAGGTCAACGAAATGCAAGGGGAGCTGGAGGCGAACCGCCTGCTGGTGCCCAAGCTCAACTCGGTACTGCGGGAGACCATCTCGAAGCGAAATGATATCGCCCTGAAATTCCGGGCGGACTCCCAGACCGAGCTGAACGAACGTCAAGGCAAGTTGAGCCAGTTGTCGGAGGGTCAGGTCGGCCTCAGGGACAGAGTCGATCGTACCAGTGTGATCGCGCCTCTCAAGGGGACCATCAAAAAGCTCAAGATTAATACGCTGGGTGGGGTCGTTCAGCCGGGCATGGACCTGATGGAGATAGTGCCGCTGGAAGATACCCTGCTGGTTGAAGCCAAGGTGTCGCCCAAGGACATCGCGTTCCTCAGACCCGGACTGGAGGCCGTGGTCAAGATAACTGCCTATGATTTCACTATTTATGGAGGTTTACATGGCAAGGTTGAACAGATAAGTGCCGACTCAATCCAGGATGAGGAGGGCAATTCCTTCTATCTGGTGCGAGTACGAACCGAGAAGAGTTATCTGGGCGATGAGCTTAACGCACTTCCCATCATCCCCGGTATGTTAGCCAGTGCAGATATTATTACTGGTAAAAAAAGTGTCCTAGACTACTTGCTGAAACCCATCTTGAGGGCTAAGCAGTCGGCACTGAGAGAACGATAAGCCAACAATCTAAAAACAACATGACTGGAGATACCATGAAGAAGACGATTGTTGCCATGCTGGTTAGTGGCACCATACTGTTCCCGGGCCTGAGCCAGGCACAGACGCTGGAACAGTCAGTGGCGCAGTCACTGGCTACCCATCCGAAAATCAAGGAAGCTTTTGATCTCTATCAGGCACGACTGTATCAGCATGATGGAGCCAAGGGCGGCTATTACCCCAGGGTGAGAGCGTGAACATTTTGTTAAATTTCACCCAGTTTTTTGAGACCCGCATTGAGTACCGTTTCCAGATATTCACTGCTCATTCCTGCGATTTTTTGCTTCCGTCTTACGCTCGCCTTGCGT